>DALYHZ010000071.1:0-10606 GCA_031970635.1 Methylococcaceae bacterium
TTGCAATTCGTGAAGGCGGGCGCACAGTAGGTGCTGGCGTTGTTGCATCGATTATTGAGTAAAAATTATGTCTAATCAAACTATCAGAATCCGTTTGAAATCATTTGATCATAAATTGATTGATCAATCGGCTAGTGAGATAGTAGAAACAGCAAGAAGAACAGGTGCTCAAGTTAAAGGTCCTATTCCATTGCCTACTAAAAAAGAACGTTTTACAGTATTGATTTCGCCGCACGTTGATAAAGATGCGCGTGATCAGTACGAATTAAGAACATACAAAAGACTGCTTGATATTGTTGAGCCTACTGACAAAACGGTAGATGCCTTAATGAAATTAGATCTTGCAGCTGGTGTTGATGTTCAGATTAAGTTGAATTAAGAATAGAGGAATTGGCAAATGTCAATAGGTCTTATTGGTCGTAAATGTGGTATGACCAGAGTTTTTTGCGAAGATGGATCATCAGTTCCGGTGACTGTTTTGCAAATAGATTCGAACAGAGTGACACAAGTTAAAAGTCTTGAAGTAGACGGCTATCGCGCAATTCAGGTTGCTGCAGGTGAAAAAAAAGCATCTAAAGTAAATAAAGCGATGGCAGGGCATTATGCTGCAGCTAATGTTACAGCAGGTCGTGGGCTTTGGGAGTTTAGACTCGAAGAAGGCGAGGGTTCAGAATTTAGTTTAGGTTCGGAATTGCCGTTGAGCATATTTTCTGAAGGTCAAGTTATTGACGTGCAAGGCAAAAGCATCGGTAAAGGTTTTGCCGGTGGCGTGAAAAGACATCATTTTAGTATGCAAGATGCAACACATGGTAACTCGTTGTCACATAGAGTGTTGGGTTCCATTGGTATGTGTCAAACGCCAGGTCGTGTTTTCAAAGGTAAAAAAATGGCGGGTCATTTGGGTGCCGCTAAAACCACCATTCAAAATTTGACGATTCATGCGATTGATGCTGAAAGAAAGTTGATTTTGGTTAAAGGTGCCGTACCGGGTGCCAAAGGTGGTGATGTTGTCATTACGCCAGCTACTAAAGCACGGAATAAAGGTTAAGTCATGGGATTGCAAATACCTGTTTTAAACGAAAATAATGATGTTACAGTTAGTGAAGCTGTTTTTGGGCAAGTGTTCAATGAAACGCTTGTACATCAGTTAGTCACTCGTTATTTGGCTGGGGCGCGTGCTGGTACCAAAGCGCAAAAAACTCGCTCCGATGTGAGTGGTGGTGGTACTAAACCTTGGCGTCAAAAAGGGACTGGTCGTGCAAGATCGGGAACAAGTCGCAGTCCATTATGGCGTACTGGTGGTGTTACTTTTGCTGCTAGACCGCGTAATTATGAACAAAAATTGAACAAAAAAATGTTCCGTGTGGGCATCCGTTCGATTTTGTCAGAATTGCTACGTCAAGACCGCTTAGTTATCGGCAGTGAAACAATGGTGACAACCCCTAAGACAAAGGCGTTAAGCGCACAATTGAACTCGATTGACTCTAAACGCACGTTGATTGTTGTTCAAAGTGTTGATAAAAATTTAGCATTGGCTTCGAGAAATATTCCTTATGTTCAAGTTGTTGAAGCTGCTAATTTAAATCCTGTGTTGTTAGTTGCGGCTGATAAGGTGATTGTTACCCCGAACGCATTACAACAGTTAGAGGAGCGTTTAGCATGAGTACGAATTTATATCAGTTAACACGTATCTTAGAGGCACCTGTTATTTCTGAAAAAAGTACAGTTGCGGCTGAAAAAGATAAACAAATTGTTTTTAAGGTGCAACGTAGTGCAACTAAGAAGCAAGTTAAAAGTGCCGTTGAAGCGATGTTTAATGTCGAAGTTGATGCCGTTCGCGTGTTGAACGTTAAAGGTAAACAAAAACGATTCGGACGTTCGTTGGGACAAAGATCTGATTGGAAAAAAGCCTATGTTAAGCTAAAAGCCGGTCATGATATTGAGTTTGCAACGGCTTAATTGAGATAGTAAAGGAAACGGTAAAGAATATGGCGATTATAAAGTCAAAACCGACCTCACCTGGATCACGGTTTGTAGTACGAGTTAAAAATGACGCGTTGCACAAGGGGAAGCCTTTCGCTGCGTTATTGGAGAAAAAAAGCAAGACAGGTGGTCGTAACAATAATGGTCGTATTACGACTCGTCACGTTGGCGGTGGTCACAAGCAGCACTATCGATTGATTGATTTCAAAAGAAATAAAACTGAAATCTCGGCGATTGTTGAACGTTTGGAATATGACCCGAATAGAACAGCAAACATTGCACTGATTTTATACAAGGATGGTGAACGTCGTTATATCATCGCACCGAAAGGTTTAGAGGCAGGGCAAGAAATTATTTCTGCTGACGTAGCACCAGTGAAAGCAGGTAATGCGATGCCATTGCGCAATATTCCCGTGGGTACAACAGTGCACTGCGTGGAATTGAAGCCAGGAAAAGGCGCACAGGTTGCTAGAAGTGCAGGGACTTCAGTACAACTGGTAGCACGTGATAACACTCATGCCACGATTCGTTTACGCTCTGGTGAAATGCGTAAAGTTTTAGCAGATTGCAAAGCTGTTATCGGTGAAGTATCAAATTCTGAACACAGTTTAGCCTCACTTGGTAAAGCTGGTGCGAAAAGATGGCTTGGCGTTAGACCAACTGTTCGAGGTGTTGTTATGAACCCGGTTGACCATCCACATGGTGGTGGTGAAGGTCGTACATCGGGTGGTAGACATCCCGTCACACCTTGGGGTATTCCAACTAAAGGCTATAAAACAAGAAAGAACAAACGTACTGATAATATGATTATTAGACGTCGTAAGTAAAATAGAGAGGAATCAACGTGCCGCGTTCAATTAAAAAAGGTCCTTTTATTGATCATCATCTCTTTAAAAAAGTAGAAGATGCTGTAAAAAGCAATAGTAGGAAACCGATTAAAACATGGTCAAGACGATCAATGATTATTCCTGATATGTTGGGCTTGACCATTGCAGTACATAATGGCAAGTTACACATCCCCGTTCTTGTTACTGAGAACATGGTGGGTCATAAATTAGGCGAATTTGCACCAACCCGTACCTACAAAGGTCATGTGGCTGACAAGAAATCTAAGTAGGACGGACGATGGAAATTTCAGCAAAATTAAGTAATGCGCCTTTATCTGCTCAAAAAGCACGATTGGTTTGCGATCAAATTCGCGGATTGCCAGTTGAAAAAGCATTGAATATTTTAAAGTTCAGTCCTAAAAAAGCCGCATTTATTGTAAAAAAAGTTTTAGAATCAGCAATCGCTAATGCAGAGCACAATGAAAGTGCTGACATTGATGAGTTGAAAGTGTCTACGGTTTTTGTAAATGAAGCGCCGACATTAAAAAGATTTAAGGCAAGAGCTAAAGGTCGTGCGAACCATATCCTTAAAAGAACCTGCCATATCACCATTAAAGTTGCAGAAAGCGAGTAGGGGATAATATGGGTCAAAAAGTACATCCAACTGGCATACGCCTTGGTATTGTTAAAGATTGGAATTCGCGCTGGTATGCAAGCAGCAAAGATTATTCAGTTTTCTTGTATCAAGATTTAAAAGTCAGGGAATTTTTAAGAAAAAAATTAGCACATGCTTCAGTAAGTCGTATTCAAATTAATCGACCAGCTAATAACGCGCAAATTACTATTTTTACGGCTCGTCCGGGAATTGTAATTGGTAAGAAAGGCGAAGACATCGAAGTTTTGAAGCAAGAAATTGCGAAGATGATTGGCGTACCGGTACAACTTAACGTTGAAGAAATCAGAAAACCTGAATTAGATGCGTATTTAGTGGCTGAAGGGGTTGCTCAACAACTTGAAAAGCGTATCATGTATCGCCGTGCAATGAAACGCGCTGTGACTAATACCATGCGTTTAGGTGCTGAAGGCATTAAAATCAACGTGGGCGGTCGTTTAAATGGTGCGGAAATTGCGCGTAGTGAATGGTATAGAGAAGGACGTGTTCCTTTACATACTTTGCGCGCAGATATTGATTATGCAACAGCAGAGGCACACACAACCTATGGAATTATCGGCATTAAAGTGTGGATATTCAAAGGGGAAGTGTTTGATATAGATGCACACAAAGCATCTGTTAATTCAGAATCTAAAAAATAGTTGAAGGAACAAAGAGATGCTTCAACCTAAAAGAACAAAGTTTCGTAAGCAGCACAAAGGTAAAAATAACGGTATCGCTGTTCGTGGTTCATCAGTGAGTTTTGGTGAATTCGGTCTTAAATCAGTAAGTCGTGGTCGTTTGACTGCACGTCAAATTGAGTCAGCACGTCGTACTATTTCGCGTCATGTTAAACGTGGCGGGAAAATTTGGATTCGTGTGTTTCCAGATAAACCGATTACAGAAAAACCTTTAGCGGTTCGTATGGGTAAAGGTAAGGGCAGCGTAGAATATTGGGTTGCTCAGATTCGCCCTGGTACCATGTTATATGAAATTCAAGGGGTTTCCGAAGAGTTAGCGCGTGAGGCATTCACATTAGCAGCCGCTAAATTGCCTTTGAAAACACTGTTTACTGTACGGACGATAATGTAATGAAAGCAAGTGAATTACGTCAAAAATCACGCGACGAATTGTCAATGTTGTTGGTTGAGTTAGCGCGTGAACGCTTTACCCTGCAAATGCAAAAGGGTACAGGTCAGCTGTCAAAAACAGCACAAGTGAAAAAGGTACGACGTGACGTGGCTCGCGTTCAAACTGTGTTAAATGAGATGGTGAGAGCGTAGGATGAGCGAAGATACGACTAAATTACGAACCATTACGGGACGTGTTGTTAGCAACAAAATGGACAAAACAATTACTGTTTTAGTTGAACGTGTGGTTAAGCACCCTGTTTATGGTAAATACATTAAACGTTCTACTAAGATGATGGCGCATGATGAGGAGAATTCTTGTCAAGAAGGCGATGTGGTAGCAATTACGTCTTGCCGGCCAATGTCTAAACACAAAACGTTTAAGTTGGTACAAGTGTTAGAACGCGCTAGCAAATAGTTAGACGTTTAAATTTATATTTTTAGGAAAAAATCATGATTCAGATGCAAACTAACCTTGAGGTCGCCGATAATAGCGGTGCAAAAAAGGTCATGTGTATCAAAGTGCTTGGTGGTTCGCACAGGCGTTATGCCGGCATTGGCGACATTATTAAAGTCAGTGTAAAAGATGCGATTCCCCGTGGCAGAGTTAAAAAAGGCGAGGTTTATAATGCGTTAGTGGTTCGTACTCGTAAAGGTGTGCGTCGCCCTGATGGTTCAGTTATTCGCTTTGATGGTAATGCCGCTGTTATTTTAAATAACAATTTGCAACCACTAGGCACACGTATTTTTGGTCCAGTGACTCGTGAACTTAGAGGTGAGAAGTTCATGAAAATTATTTCATTAGCACCTGAAGTGTTATAGGTCGAGGACGAAATTATGCAAAAAATCAAAAAAGGTGATGAAGTCATCGTTCGTGTCGGCAAAGATAAAGGCAAAAGCGGTCGAGTGACACAAGTCCTAAAAAATAACAATATTCTTGTTGAAGGTATCAATCAGGTAAAACGAAGCCAAAAACCGAATCCTAATGCGGGTGTTCAGGGTGGCTTTGTGGCAAAAGACATGCCGATTGAGATTTCTAACGTGGGATTGTACAACCCTGTAACAAAAAAAGCGGATCGGGTAGGCTTTAGATTCTTAGAAGATGGAAAAAAAGTCCGATACTTCAAATCAACCAACGAAGTTATCGATGCGTAAGGTGAATCATGGCTAGATTAGAATCAGTATATAAAGAAACTGTTCGTCCTGCTTTAATGGAGCAGTTCGGTTATAAATCAATAATGCAAGCCCCGCGTATTACTAAAATCACTCTCAATATGGGTGTGAGCGGTGCAGTTGCTGACAAGAAAGTGTTGCAATTTGCCGTTAGTGATATGGAGAAAATTGCAGGTCAAAAACCAGTGATTACGTTGGCCAGAAAGTCAATTGCGGGATTCAAAATTCGCGACGATATGCCTATTGGTTGCAAAGTGACATTGCGTAGCGACAAAATGTACGAATTTTTGGATCGTTTGATCAGTATTTCTATTCCACGAATCCGTGATTTTAGAGGGCTAAATCCGAAAAGTTTTGACGGACGCGGTAATTATTCGATGGGGGTAAAAGAACAAATTATCTTCCCTGAAATCGATTATGACAAAATTGATACGCTGCGTGGTATGGACATCACCATTACAACAACAGCACAAACTAATGAAGAAGGTTTGGCGTTGTTGAAGTTGTTTAATTTTCCATTTAAACAGTAAGGGGTGGTTGGTCATGGCAAAAAAATCAATGATTGCGCGTGAAGAAAAGCGCAAAGAATTAGTTAAAAAATACGATGTTAAGCGCAAGTCTTTAAAAGAAATTATTAGAGATCCGAACGCAACATTTGAAGATAAAGAATCTGCTCAAATGCAGCTTCAAAAATTACCCAGAGATTCCAGTCCATCACGAGTGCGTAATCGTTGTAATTTAACTGGTCGCCCGCATGGTTATTATCGTAAATTTGGCTTGAGTCGTAATAAATTGCGCGAAGCGACAATGCGTGGTGATGTCCCAGGTGTTGTTAAGGCAAGCTGGTAACATTTCTGTTGGATTAATTTTGGAGAATTAAGCGATGAGTATGACAGATCCAGTAGCGGATATGCTGACACGCATTAGAAACGGTCAGTCTGCTGGTAAAAAATTTATAAAACAACCTTCTTCTAAACTTAAAGTATCAATTGCAAAAGTTCTTAAAGAAGAAGGTTACATTGCGGATTTTAGCACTGAAACTAATGGCTCTCACACTGAGATGACAGTTGAGTTGAAGTATTACAAAGGTGCTCCCGTCATTGAAAGTATTAAACGAGTCAGTAGACCGGGTCTACGGATTTATAAATCGAAAGACGAATTGCCTAAAGTCCTCGGCGGATTGGGTGTGGCTATCGTATCAACTTCAAATGGGGTGATGACCGATAGAGCTGCTCGCGCGATTGGACATGGTGGCGAAGTCATTTGCACTGTTTGCTAACATAGGCGTAGTTATGTCAAGAATTGCTAAAGCTCCCGTTACTATTCCAAGTGGTGTGGATGTTAAAATCAATGGCAACAATCTAACCGTAAAGGGTAGCAAAGGTCAGTTGTCGTTCGATTTTAATTCTTCAATAGGTATAGAAGTCGCTGATAACGTGATTTCTATGCAATGGAATAAAGATGATAAAAATGCAACCGCTCAAGCTGGAACGGCCAGAGCTGTTGTGAATAATATGGTGACCGGTGTATCAGCTGGTTTTGAAAAGAAATTAACGCTAGTTGGCGTGGGTTATAGAGCGCAAGCAAAAGAGAATATTCTTAGTTTGTCGCTTGGCTTTTCGCATCCCGTTGATTTTGAAGTTCCTGCAGGCGTTTCGGTTGATACACCAAGTCAAACTGAGATCGTTCTTAAAGGTAGCGACAAACAACTTTTAGGACAAGTTGCAGCAAAGATTCGCGCTTACCGCCCACCGGAACCTTATAAAGGTAAGGGTGTACGTTACTCGGACGAGCATGTCGCCAGAAAAGAAGCTAAGAAAAAATAGGGTAGCGTAATGGATAAGAAACAAACTCGTATGAAACGCGCATTGAAATTGCGTAGTCAGATTAAAAAGTTGAACGCTACTCGGTTGTCAATTCATAAGACATCGCAGCACATTTACGCACAAATCATCAGTGGCGATGGCACAGTGACGTTGGCAAGTGCTTCGACAAATCAGTCTGAATTGAAAGCTGACTTGAAGGGGACGAGCAATATCGCAGCAGCAGTTGTGGTGGGCAAACGTATTGCTGAGAAAGCTCTTGCAGCAGGTGTTACTGAAGTTGCGTTTGATCGTTCAGGATTTAAATATCACGGTCGTGTGAAAGCATTGGCTGATGCCGCTCGCGAAGCTGGCTTGAAATTTTAGGAGAATACAATGGCTACAGCACCTACTCAAGGTTCGACTGACGGCTTACAAGAAAAATTGGTTAACGTTAGACGAGTCGCCAAAGTTGTTAAAGGTGGTCGTGTTTTCGGTTTTACTGCTTTAACTGTCGTTGGTGATGGTGAAGGTCGCGTCGGTTATGGTGTCAGTAAAGCGCGTGAGGTTCCTATCGCGATTCAAAAATCGTTGGAGCAAGCACGTAAAAATATGCGTAAAGTCGAATTGAAAGGTGACACCCTTCAATATGCGGTTACGAATACAACAGGCGCAGCGAAAGTTTACATGCAGCCTGCATCAGAAGGTACAGGTATTATTGCAGGTGGTGCGATGCGTGCCGTTTTCGAAGTTGTTGGCGTGCACAACGTATTGGCAAAATGTATTGGTACAAATAATCCAATCAATGTGGTTCGTGCGACGATTAACGGTTTAACTGGAATGCACAACGCTCACCAAATTGCCGCAAAACGCGGTTTGTCTGTCGATAAAATCACAGGGTAACAAGATGAGCAATAAGTTGAGTGTTACAATGACAAAAAGTCGGTTTGGACGCTTGCCAAATCATCAGGCTTGTTTGAAAGGTTTGGGATTGCGTAAAATCAATCAGACTGTTGAAGTGCTAAACACCCCCGAAAACAGAGGGATGATCAACAAGGTGGCTTACATGCTCAAAGTTGAGGAGGTTTAATGTTTTTAAATACAATTAAAGCGAGTGATGGTTCACGCAAAAAATCTAGACGTGTCGGTCGTGGTATTGGCTGTACGATGGGTAAGACAGGTGGTCGCGGTCATAAAGGACAAAAAGCGCGGAGCGGTGGTTTTCATAAAGTAGGTTTTGAAGGTGGTCAAATGCCGTTGCAACGCCGCTTGCCTAAAATTGGATTCACTTCGCATAAATCGAAGTTTTCTTCTGAAGTGCGTTTGAGCGAGTTAAATGGCTTGACAGCTGACGTGATTGATTTGAAAGCATTGATTGACGCAGACATTGTGCCGATTTTCACGAAAGTTGCCCGTGTTATTAAATCTGGTTCGTTGACCAAAGCAGTGACTGTTAAAGGTATTAAGGTTACAGTGGGTGCTAAAGAGTCTATTGAAGCTGCTGGTGGCAAAGTAGAGGCGTAAGTGAGTGTATCAAGAGCGCAAATGGCAAATAAAACAGGTGATTTTTCAGAGTTAAAGGCGCGTTTGCTTTTCGTTTTGGGAGCTTTTGTTGTTTATCGCGTTGGGGCACATATTCCTGTTCCGGGGATTGATCCTAAAGCGTTAGCCGCCATGTTTGAACAACAAGGTGGGTCCATTCTTAATATGTTTAACATGTTTTCGGGTGGTGCGTTAATGCGATTGAGTTTGTTTGCGCTGGGTATCATGCCTTACATCTCCGCTTCTATTATTATGCAGTTAATGACGGTAGTTATTCCGTCAATGGAACAAATAAAGAAAGAAGGAGAGCTAGGACGACGTAAGATTTCCCAGTTTACGCGTTATGGTACAGTCGTTTTGGCGACGTTTCAGGCGATTGGTATTTCTTTAGCGTTACAAAATCAAACGGCAGGTGGGCTATCTGTCGTATTGCATCCAGGTTTCAGCTTTGTTGCAATTACCACGATTACGTTGGTTACAGGTACTATTTTTTTAATGTGGTTGGGCGAACAGGTGACTGAACGCGGCATTGGAAATGGTATTTCGATGATCATTTTTGCTGGTATTGTTTCGGGTTTACCTAAAGCAATCGGTAGTACATTCGAGCTTGTTCGGACAGGTGAAATGAGTAGTGCTTTTATCGTATTACTCTTTTTAATTTCGATTTCTGTGACTATGCTTGTTGTGTTTGTAGAGCGTGGGCAACGTCGCATTTTAATAAACTATCCCAAAAGACAACAAGGGCGCAAACTCTATGCGGGGCAAAGTAGCTTCTTACCTTTGAAGCTGAATATGGCGGGTGTTATTCCTCCTATTTTCGCCTCAAGTATCATTCTTTTTCCTGCAACAATTGCTGGATGGTTTGGTAAAAGCGAAGGGTTTGGCTGGTTACAGGATATTGCAACATTGCTTTCTCCAGGTCAGCCGGTTTATGTCGTTTTTTACGCGTTAGCCATTGTCTTTTTCTGTTTCTTTTATACTGCATTAGTGTTCAACTCTAAAGAAACGGCAGATAATTTGAAAAAGTCTGGGGCGTTTTTACCTGGTATTCGACCAGGCACTCAAACAAGTGTTTACATTGATAAAGTGATGACTCGGTTGACATTGATTGGTGCATTTTATATAACGCTCGTTTGTTTATTGCCCGAGTTTTTAATTGTTTATTGGAATGTTCCCTTTTATTTTGGAGGGACATCGTTGTTGATTATTGTTGTTGTCGTGATGGATTTTATTTCACAAATGCAAACGCATATTATGTCGCAACAGTATGAAGGTTTAATGAAGAAGGCTAACCTTAAAAAATAACGGTTAGCACATTTTTGATATTTAAGGATCTTGGAGATTCCTATGAAAGTTCGCGCTTCTGTGAAACCAATTTGCAGAAAATGCAAAGTTGTGAAAAGAAATGGGGTTGTTAGAGTCATTTGTGAAGATGGTAGACATAAACAACGCCAAGGGTAATTTTGAATTGCTCAATCACTGTTATATGTTATAATC
>DALYHZ010000072.1:0-10579 GCA_031970635.1 Methylococcaceae bacterium
AATGGGACAGTTTAATTTCAACGTCGCAATATTGGATGCTTATCAACCGAGCTGGTAAAGTTGCCGAAACAAATCAAGCTGTTGCCATGGCGATGTATAAAAAAGCGATTCATCTTAATCCAAAAGAAGTGTATCCCTATATCGCGCTGGGCAAAATTTTGGCAAAAAATAAAATTATCGATGATGCAGATGCCTTTTTTGTTCAAGCCTTGCAACTTGAAAACGATAATCATGAGGCGTTATTAGGACGTATAAATTTACGCGCAGATAACAATAAAATACACGAAGCCCTTGCTTTAGCTGAAAAATTTACCGCCCTGCAAAAAAAAATGATTGCAGATGACCTCGTGGCGTTAAAAATCAATGTGTTCGTCAATGATTCGGAAACTGCGCTAAATAATCAGGATTTGGAAACCGCTAACGAAAAAATGGATGCCGCGCTTTCGCTAAAAACAGTTAATCCTTGGCTAACGTACCAAGCCGCAGGCATTTTAAATCAGCTCAATCGAAAAAATGATGCTGAAAAATTTATTCAACAATTAGTCGCCAACATTCAACCTTCTTCAGATAGCTATTTCGCGTCGTCGCTTTATTTGGCAAAACAAAATAAATTACAAGAAGCTCTAACCGAAATGGACAAAATTGCACCTGCCGAACGCACGCCAAGCATGATTCAAAACCAGCAACGGATTTGGCTGGAATATCAATTAAATGTATTGGAAAGTTTTATTAAACGCGACAGACAAAAAGCCAGCGAACTTTTAACATCGATTGAATCAGAAGCGGCGAGCGACATTGATTTACGTTTAAAACTGGCTAATTATTGGCTTGACCTTGAAGATAGTGAACATGCAAAAAATATTGTGAACGCATTAAATCGAGACGAAAAATGGTCGCTCGATACGACGTTAAATTATGCAGAACTTCTTTTTAACCTCAAAGATTTTGAAAAATTAGCCGCATTAGAAAAAACCATTGATTTATCGACCGCTTCCACGCAAGCGCAATTGCAATACGGTAAATTGATGCTCAAATATAAAACACTGCAAGCTAAACAATATTTAGATGCCGGCAATAAAATTGCCGCGAATCAGCTTTATTTTTCGATTTTGCAACAAGACCCCGTGTTTATTTCGATTTATCAAAATTTGGCGAAGTTTTCTGAAAATACGTCCGATGAAAAAGCAAAAGCCTTAAGCGTCTCTTGGGTGGAAAATCACATCAACGAATTGGCAAATCCCGATGCCTATTCGGATTTTCCGGTGATTAGAAAAATTCAAATGTTGGCAAAATATGAGCAACTCGAAACCAGCGAAAAAATGCTGCAAGACATGCTTGCCGACAAAACCAACGAAGACCGTGCGTTATACGATGCGTCTAAAATCGCTTTGACATTGAAAAAATGGGACATCGCCGAACAGCTCAGTTATGCCGCCTTAGCGAAAAATAAAACGAAAGTTCAAGAAAATACCGAAACGTTGCCTGAAACCGTTGTGGCAGAAAACAATGCGGTTGAATTCAATGAAGTCGATAAAAAACAACTTTATCAAACCACCGATGACGATTGGCTGGCGAAAAATGTGAAATCAAATATCGATGAATTACGTAAAAAAACCGATGGTTATGTGTCTGTTTCTACAGATTACGGTTTTGGTACGACAACAACCGGAATGGGAACACCCATTGAAGCGAAAATTCCGATTCAAAAATTAGGACATTTAACATTTCGAACAGACCCCATTGCTGTGGATGCAGGTAAACAAGATTTAAGTAAATTGGGTAACGCGAAAGAATATGGCAGTTCGTTATTTTGTTTTCCAAATTGCGGACAATCACAAGCGGCAATGGACGCGAAAGGTGCTGGCTATAACGTCGGTTGGATTGGTAAAAATTGGAAAATGGATATTGGTCGAACGCCGGAAAATTTTTTGGTCACAGACGTAATCGGCGGTTTGCGAATTGATGGGGACATTGATGCGGTATCGTGGGCGGTTAATGTCGCAAAACGTCCATTAACGAATTCCACGCTTTCTTATGCAGGTTTAATTGACCCGAATACAAAAAAAATCTGGGGTGGCGCACGGCAAACCGGTGTGAGCGTGAGTTTAGGTTTTGATAACGGCAGTCCAGTCGGTGTTTGGTCAAGTTGGCAATATCATCAAATTACTGGCAAAAATATTGAAGACAATACTAAACTGATGGCAATGGTTGGCACTTATTGGAGTGCGTGGAAAAGTGCGGAGAACTTGATAAATATCGATGTGGGTTTGAATTCGCTTTACATGAAATATGCTCACAATTTAAGTCAACTCACGTTAGGACATGGTGGTTATTACAGTCCGCAATCGTATGCGTCCTTATCTTTACCCGTTACCGCTTTTGGACGCTACGACACTTGGTCATATTCGGTGCGTGTTTCCGGTGCTTATTCGGTTGCTAAAGTGGATGATGCGCCTTATTTTCCAAACGATCCTGATTTGCAAGCCTTAGCTGAAGCGCGACAAGCGGTTACGGGCGTAAATCCAATCTATGCTGGTAGCAACAGCCAAGGCAGTAGTTACAGTATCAGTTCGATTATCGAAAAACGTTTAACTGAACATTGGTCGATGGGCGCACGAATGCAAGTGCAACGTTCTCAATTTTATAGCCCTAGTAATGTAGGTTTATTTTTAAAATACGATTTCAATGAACACTGGTCGCCCATTGAAACACCGCCTCGCGCACCAAATACTTATGCTGACACCTAAATGCCATTAAGAACGTGATGAATACTTTTATTAAAAATCTTTTTTTTGCCTTGATACTTTTGCATAACGCTGTGACGTTGGCGGACGAGAAAGAATTGCAGGCGCAATTTTCGCAAGGCTTAAAATTCATTCAAGAAAAAAACTATGAGCAAGCCGCCCCTATTTTTTCTAAATTGATTAAAGAACATCCCAGTTTGCCAGAAGCCTATAACAATTTAGCGTTTATTTATGCCTCGCAAGGTCATCTCATGAAAGCGCAAGAAACGTTGCAAGCCGCTTTTAAAAACAATCCCAGTTACGCGCTGGTGTATGAAAATTTGAATGCCATTTACGCCAAACTTTCACGAAATATTTACGAAAAGGCCATTGGTGCAGAAGATACCAGTCGTGAACCATTGAAAAATTTGTATTTAATCGACCATATTTTTAATAACACAGAATCTCAAACGGTTACTCCTGTTATTCCCGCCGAACAAAAAACGTATGAAAATTTAATTCCTATCACCGCGCCTTCGGCTTACGCGCCAGAATCGAAGTAAATTTCTAATGTTTTTAGGGATTGAAAAATTAGCTCCGCATTACAGTTCACTAGAATTATCGGGGCTATTTGTGATAACGATGCCCTCTTTTTCGTTTGCGCAATCACTTTTTATACAAACCGTTATCGAAAATCCTGAAGCTAAAACGGCGTTAATTTCATTTGAAAAACATAACGCGCTGTTCAATATCTCGCCGGATATTCAACAAAAATTAGCGACGATTTATCACAATGGAAATTTATTTTTAAACAAAATTTATCTGGATGGCGATGAACGCCGCTTGTTTAGCAATATCAAACAAGACATAGATAAAAAAGTTTTCGATGCCATTGATTTAATTCTTATCGAATTTGACCAAGATTGTTTTTCGCTAATCCCTGAAAAAGCATTAAATGCGGTTTTAGAAGGCTGGCAAAACTGGTTGAAACAACATAACAAAACTTGTGTTTGGCTAATTCATGGCGACATGGCAGCGAGTATGGTTAGAAATAAATTTTTAACTTTAAACAATAGTTTTAACGGGCTAGCAAATATTGAATTCGATGTCTCTGAAATTAAATATGAACTTATTTTTTGGCATTTACATACATCAGTTCAGTCGAATGTGTTGCTTAATTTGGATTTTAACGAAACCACACATCAACTCGCGGTCGCAAAGAGTCATGCTTTAGCGATGAAAAATACCGTCACATTATCTTGGTCGAAAAATAATCGGGTACTCGTTTTCCACGCTAAACAAGAGACGCGTGAAATTTTTCCGCGTGAATGGGAAATTTTTGATTCATTTGATGAGATGAAATTCGACGTTATCAGTAATACGGCGACCACAATTATTATTTATGTCGATGCAAATATAAATGTGAATGCAATCGCCGAGAAAGTGCTGGAATTACGAAAACACGGTGGTATGCAACTTAAAATTATTTTGCACGAAACCGAACATTGTTTACGAAACATCGAAGAAAAATTCATTTTAAATGCAGGCGCGAATTTAATCGTGCCACATGAAGTGACTTTTTTACGATTTGAAACCATTGTTTACTCTGTGCAAAGCAGCTATTTCATACGCAATGTGCCGAACAAAATTGAAGACATTTATCAAATCAACCTTAATAATTACGGTAAAGGATATTTGCCTTTAGATGATTTTATCTCGCAAGTCACGTCACTTGACGATTCCGCGCAACGAATTGCAATCAACCCATCACTTATTAAACTCACGTTAAATAGAGCGATTCCTATCGAAGAAATTTCGGCATTGATTAAAATTGTACGCCGTGGCGACATTTTCACTTTTACGGATAATTATTTGTATTTATTTTTATTTCAATGTGAACAATTTGAAGTTCGAAAAGCTTTGTCGCATTTAATTGCACTGCCAATTGAAGATTTATTTTTAGAACATGAATTTTTTTCTTACATTGACGAAATTAGAAATGAAATTAGAGAAATTACTGAAACACAAGAACAATCTGAAAACGAAAATAAAACATCCCCCACAGAACACATAAAACAAAAAGAACAAGTTATACGAAAAGCGGCAATTCCTATTTCTTTGACGTTAAAGACGAGCCAACTATGAACATCAGTGATTTTGTTATTACCGTTGCCGTTTCATTTTTAACGGGCATCGGTCTAGGTTTGACGATTAAATCGTTGGGTTATTTTTTGGTTAAAATTTTGAGCAGAAAGTTTGGCAAATCAAAAGCCTTTAGACCAGTCGAGTTTGAACATTTCTTTGGTAAATAAAGTAAGGAATTTAAATGAATTTAGGTGTTTGGAATGTGTATTTCATTCTCAAGTTAATTTTATTTATTAACGGGGTGATTGCATTCAATTTCTTACGAAATTTGGCATTTATCGCATTTTTATTTTTACCTGCGCGAAATAAATTTTTAAATTTTTTCAAGCAACTGATTGCCATCCCTATCGGCGTATATTTATTTTACGTTGACTCCTATTTACCACCTTTTTCACGATTGCTGGCACAAACTGCAAAGCTCTCAAATTTTTCTGCCAGTTATTTACTTGAATTAGTGACACGGTTGGTATCAATCAATTTTGTGTTGACCTTGTTCATTATTAGTGTGTTTTATTTTATGTTTCATAAAATCATACGCATTTCGGTATTAGTAACTGGCGCGGTAATTTATTTACAACTTTCAAATAGCCATTTGAAATTTCCTACGGCGCAAAGCGTTGATACCGTGGCAACTGAAACAAAAAACGTTAATTCAACGAAAGTAAATCTCGCAGAACAACTCGCCAACTATAAAAACACGTTTTTTAGCCAACAGGCGGGCTTAAAACTCACTTTAAACAAAGAATTAGCAACGCAAAGCAATTTTGATATTTTAGTGCTTAGCGTGTGTTCGTTAGCATGGGAAGATGTGAAAACTTTTCATCAGGAAAATCATAAATTATTTAAAGAATTCGATATTATTTTTGAACATTTTAATACCGCAACCTCTTACAGTGGTCCGGCAATTGTCCGTTTGTTTCACGCCAATTGTGGGCAAAAAACGCACACTGACCTGTTATCACAAAAATTAGATCCGAAATGCTCATTATTGGAGAATTTAAAAAATGTGGGCTTTGATATTGAATTAGTCTTAAACCATAACGGCGCATGGGATAACTTTTTATATTTGATTAAAGAAAAAGGCGGCATGGATGCCGATCCGATGCAATACAAACTAAATCCTTATTTGGTAAGTTTTGATGGATCTTATATTTACCGTGACATCGATGTGATTTCACAATGGCTTACGCAACATGAATCCTCACCTGCACACAAAAAATTTACGTTTTATAACACAAGCAGTTTGCATGACGGTGTTCGTTTTGAAAAAGAAAAGCAATTGAAAGCCTCCGAAACCTATGAAAGACGTTTGATTACATTGCTCGATGATATGTATGCCATATTGGAAAGTCTAAAAAAATTAAATCGCCCGATTGTGGTGTTATTTGTTCCTGAACACGGTGCAAATATTCGCGGCGACAAAGTGCAAATTGCCGGTATGCGAGAATTACCAAGTCCAGCCATCACCAATGTGCCAGTCGGTCTGAAAATCATTGGAAATAATATGCAGCGCATCGGTGAACAAAAACATGTAACGCAACCAAGCAGTTTTTTTGCGATTGCATACCTTGTGAATCAATTACTTGAAAAAAATATTTTTAGCCACAATCAATTTGAGCCTGAAAAATTACTAAATAATCTGCCCGAAACGCCGATGGTGTCTGAAAATGAAGGATCAACCGTTATTCAATATGATGGGAATTATTATTACTCGTTTAATAATAACGAGTGGATAAAATACGACGAATAGAGAAACTGGCGATGACACACGAAAAAAATGATGTTCATGCACTCTACAAAAGCATTGGCATTAAAGCGAACAATTATCTTGAAATCAAAGAAAACGAAGCAGTCATCAAAATTCAGCGCAAATGGCCGTTGGTTGAACAAATCATTTCTTTTTGTAAAACCCCACTCGAAAATCGGCAGCAAGGCAGAATCTAAATGCGCGTGTTATGTGTTCAAGGCTTACAAGCAGGCGCAGGTGGTTCGACCATTTCTGCTAATCTTGCGCGAATGTTATTAGAATTAAATCAAAAGGTATTGGTGTTTGATTTAAATCCAAATAATTTGTTACGCTTGCATTTCAATATGGATTGGCAAGATCCTTCAGGCTGGGCATTCAATTTAATACAAGAAAAGCCGTGGTGCGTGGGGTTTGAATGTGAACATGGCATTTCTTTTTTACCTTTTGGTCAACTGACGTATCAAACGCATCAACGTCTCATGGTCGACTATCTTGACGATAACAAATTACATCATCAATTAAATTCACTCGATTTACCGCCTGAATCATGGCTGATTTTAAATATCACCAGTGAAATAAATCCTTTAAATAAACAAGCCTTAGCATTAAGTCATTTCATTTTGCGCGTATTCGAACCGAGTGTGGCAAGTTTATCGTTACTTATCGATTCAATGCAGTCGAGTTATATTCTTGACAATGTTGCACTGAGTGACAAGACATTTTACCTGATAAATAAGCTCATTTTTCACAGTGAACTTGACCACGAAATGACTTTAATTTTTAAAAGTTTACTGTTAAATAGGTTGCTGCCAATCAATATTCATTTTGATGAAAATGTTAAAGAAGCCTTTGCTAATAAAACGACCATCAACACCTACGCGCCAGCATCTACCGTCACACGCGAATTTCGAACACTCACTATTTGGTTAATGAGCTATTTTAATCGGTTGATGCAATCGTGATTACGCAAAAAAAGAAAAAAAGCATTTACAGCCCGATCAAAACACCCCTTGATGAAATTTTATTGTCTATTATTTTTCAACCGTTAGTCATTAAAGAATGGAGCAGTTTTAAAAAAACACTTTTCAATAACAGAAATCCATTAGTTGGCATATTTATGGGGCTGTTTATTTTTATTTTCACGCTTCTTTTTTGCCATGAATTTCAACAAAAAAATGCCGCACGTTTCTTAAAAAAATACTTTCCTCATGTCAATTGGCGAGATTTAGGTTTTACAGACATCATTCGTTTTACTTTGCAATCATTTTGGTTAATCGTCATTCAAACGCAAACCGCATCAGCTGCTTTATCTTTTGATTTAAAACTTATTTTTAATATTTTTAGTCGTATCACTTCTTTTATTTTGTTACCGTTTGCAGTAATGAGTAAAGGTTTCGGTCTTATACTTAGTAAAATTGAAAAATCGTTTGAGCATTCCCAGCACAAATTTGAAGCGAAATATTATTTACTGGGTATTTTTTTCCTAAGTATGGTTTGCTTAACCGTACCATTTAATATTTCAGCACAAATCGCATTTATTTTTATGTTGTGGCTTGTTGCCATGATTGCCCGCACTGTGCCAGGCAATTTACCAAAATTGATTTTGATTTCACTATCACTCACCGTTTCATCTCGCTATTTATGGTGGCGATATACCTCAACCCTTAATATTGATAGCAGTATTGATGTTTTTTTTGGTGTGATTTTAATCTGCGCTGAAACGTATACATGGTTGATTTTACTGCTTGGTTATTTTCAAACGGCTTGGCCATTGCAGCGTAAACCTACAGCATTGCCTGACGATACAACGCTGTGGCCAAGTGTCGATATTTTTATTCCCACTTATAACGAAGACCTTAGCATTATCAAAACCACCACGCTGGCGGCATTAAGCATGGACTGGCCCGAAGATAAATTGCATGTTTATATTCTCGACGATGGGCGACGACCTGAATTTGGCGAATTTGCAAAAGAAGTAAATGCTGGCTATATCACTCGCGATAATAATCGTCACGCCAAAGCGGGAAATATCAATCAAGCCTTAATGAAAACAAATGGCGACTATGTCGCTATTTTTGATTGTGACCATATTCCGGTGCGGTCATTTTTACAAATGACAATGGGCTGGTTTTTGAAAGATAAAAAGCTGGCATTGATTCAAACACCGCATCATTTTTATTCGCCAGATCCGTTTGAGAGAAACATTGGTAATTTCAAAAAAACACCCAATGAAAATACTTTGTTTTATGGTGTCGTGCAGGATGGAAATGATTTATGGAATGCGTCATTTTTTTGTGGTTCGTGCGCGATTTTACATCGTGATAGATTGCTTGAAGTTGGCGGCATCGCGGTTGAAACCGTTACTGAAGATGCACATACCGCGTTGCGACTGCATCGCAAAGGATATACTTCGGCTTATATCAACATCATTCAAGCGGCAGGACTTGCCACTGAAACGTTATCGGCACATGTTGGACAGCGCATTCGGTGGGCGCGAGGCATGGCGCAAATTTTTCGCGTCGATAATCCGCTATTAGGTAAAGGTTTAACGATTGGACAACGTTTGTGTTATGCCAATGCAATGATTCATTTTTTAGGGGGAATTCCACGCTTAATTTTTCTGCTCGCACCGCTTGGTTTTTTATATTTTCACAGCTATTTAATTTATGCACCAACAACGGAAATTTTACTTTATGCCTTGCCCGTTATAGTCCTTTCAAGTATTTCCAGTTCATACATGCAGGGAAAATATCGTTATTCATTTTGGGCAGAAATTTATGAAACCGTTTTGGCATGGTATATCGCAAGACCTACCACAGTCGCACTTATCAATCCTAAAATCGGCACGTTCAATGTCACCGCAAAAGGCGGTTTAATCCAAGATGAATTTTTTGATTTAACCATTTCAAAACCGTATTTACTTTTGATTGTCTTAAATTTATTTGGTATCGGCGCGGCAATTTATCGCTACTTTTTGGGTCCCGCTAATGAACATGGAACGGTTTTCATCAATTTTGCGTGGACAGCTTACAATCTTTTAGTGTTAGGAGGAGCCATCAGCGTCGCGCAAGAAACACGGCAAGTTCGTACACAACACCGCATCGCTACTGATGCCGACGTGTCGATTAGAAAAAAATCGGGACATTTGATTTGTGCAAAAATGGAAGATTATTCTGGCTCGGGATTAGGTTTACGTGTCAATCCAAAAACCGTAAATTTTGAACGAAATGAACAAATTCATGTGCTTATTTCACGCGGTAATCGAGAATTTGTATTTCCTGCGCGAATCACAAATGTGAACAAAAATTTCTTAGGTGTTTTATTTGAAAATTTCACTAAACAACAAGAACTTGACTACATTCAATGCACTTATTCACGTAGCGATGCGTGGGCGGCATGGCGCACTAGCTTTGAACGAGATAAACCATTGACCAGTATTAAAGCAATTATCGGTGTCGGTTTTCATGGTTATCTTGTTTTAGTAAGAACATTTCCAAAATTTATTACGCATCCATTCTCATTATTGGGTACGGCAATTGCTTTTGTTTACTCATTACTTCCTCAAAATATTAGCGATACGACCACATACGAAGCCAAATGAGAAACAAGGCAATCTCAGTTATTCAATCTGACAAAACTGGTATTTTTATCCCTCTACTTTTTACATGGCTATTTTTTTTAATACCATCATCAAGTTTTTGCGCCCAGCGCGATTTTTTCAATGAAAATACCGCTTACACGCTCGATAATCCCGTTATTCGAAAAGAAATCTCAACATTTGAAAAACTCGGGTTAGGTTCACCGATCACGCTAAAAGGAAATTTAGCACAATTTCCAGTAGGTTTTGGTTCGCGAATCGATGAACTTGTGACGGCGGCTAAAATAGATGTGGTTTATACCTATTCGCCCGCGTTATCGCCCGATATTTCCCATGTGCGCGTTCTCATCAATAATCAAATTGCCG
>DALYHZ010000073.1:0-10516 GCA_031970635.1 Methylococcaceae bacterium
GGTGTCAAAGTAATGGCAACAGAAAAAATACATACGGCAGGTAACGTCGAACCAACTGGTAATCAACTAGATGTGGCAATTAACGGTCGTGGTTTTTTACAAGTTACCATGCCGGATGGTACAACCACTTATACACGCGACGGGCAATTAAAATTAGATCAAAATGGTCAAATTGTGACTTCAAATGGTTTGCCATTAAATCCATCGATTACGATTCCAAACGATACGTTAAGTGTGACAATCGGCACAGATGGTACCGTTTCTATTTTGCAATCAGGCAATCCACAACCTTCAAATGTTGGGCAAATACAAACTGCAAACTTTGTAAATATTGCAGGCTTAGAACCGATTGGCGAAAACTTATACCGCGAATCCGGCGCAAGTGGTCCACCAATTGTGGGTACACCTGGTCAAGGTGAATTTGGAAGTATTGTGCAAAATTCATTAGAAACATCTAATGTTAATGTGGTCGAAGAATTAGTCGGCATGATTGAAACGCAACGCGCTTACGAAATGAATTCTAAAGCGATTTCGACAACAGACCAAATGTTGTCTTATGTGACACAAAATCTGTAATGAGTAACTAGAATGATGACACGCAGCCTCAGTTTTATTGTGCTAATGCCGTTGTTACTGACGGCATGTAATTCGCCATTACCAAAGCGCGAGCCGTCATTTTCGCCCGTCGCACCAGCAGACTTGCGTCCACCACCGCAAAGTTCTGGCAGCATTTATCAGGCAGGTTACGACATGCGGCTGTTTGAAGACCATACCGCACGGCGAGTTGGCGATGTTTTGACTGTTACATTGAACGAAAAAACGCAATCTCAAAAAGCGGCAAACAACCAAGATTCGAAAAATGATAATTTCTCGATGACGTTGCCGAGCTATTTATCGGGAATTTTTGGTTTAGGCGCAATTTTAGGTGCGGGAAAAGATGTCGCTACCACTTTAGATTCAAAACGAACCTTTAACGGTAAAGGCAAAACGGATCAAAGTAATCAGTTGAATGGGGCAATTTCTGTAACAGTCGTTGAATTATTGCCAAATGGTTATTTAAAAATCCGTGGTGAAAAACGTGTCACACTCAATCAAGGTGACGAGTTTATTCGTTTATCTGGCATTGTTAGACCTGTTGATATTACGCCTTCAAACATTGTTGATTCGAGCAGAATTGCCGACGCAACTTTCACATATACCGGCGAAGGTGCAATGGCAGATGCGAACACACACGGCTGGATTTCGCGTGCGTGGAATAGTCCTTGGTTCCCATTTTAGTTAACGAGCAAATAATATGAATCTGCGACATAACGCTTTATTTTTGATTCTGCTGTTGGGGATTATTTATACACCTCTAGCACAAGCCGAACGCATTAAAGATATTGCATCTATTGAAGGTGTGCGTGCAAATCAACTGGTGGGTTATGGTTTAGTTGTCGGGTTAGATAAATCGGGCGATAGCAGTACCAGTTCGCCAACTTCAAAACAAAGTTTAAGCAGTATGTTAAAACGTTTTGGTATCACTTTATCACCTACCGATTTGCAACAACTTAAAGCAAAAAACATTGCAACCGTAGCCGTTCAAGCTGAACTGCCTGCTTTTGCAAAACCTGGTATGGCCATTGATGTGACGGTGTCGTCGATTGGTGATGCGAAAAGTTTACGCGGTGGTTCGTTACTTATGACACCGTTAAAGGGTGCAGATGGCGAAGTTTATGCGATTGCACAAGGTAATTTAGTTGTTGGCGGCATGACAGCATCCGGCAAAGACGGCTCAAGCGTGACGGTTAATAATCCCAGTGCTGGGCGCATTTCAAATGGCGCATTAGTCGAGCGTACCGTCCCAACTTCTTTTTCTGAAAGTGATACGTTAGTTTTTAACCTAAACAGAGCAGATTTTACAACCGCTAATCGAATGGCAGAAGCCATTAACAAATTGTTGGGGGCAAATACGGCAAAACCTGTTGATGCCACATCTGTTCGGGTTAATGCACCAAGTGATTTAGGGCAAAAAGTCATGTTTGCCTCTGTTATTGAAAATATTACCTTGGATATGGATGAAGCCCCAGCACGAGTCATTGTAAATTCTCGCACTGGAACAGTTGTTGTAAGCAATAAAGTTCGCGTCTCCCCTGCCGCCGTTTCTCACGGAAGTTTGGTTGTTACGATTGATGAAAACGTAAACGTTAGTCAACCAAATCCATTATCCAATGGTACAACAACGACAACGCCGCAATCTAACGTAAAAGCTAAAGAAGAGAGAAACCGAATGTTTGCCTTTAGACCAGGCGTTGCGTTAGATGATTTGGTTAACGCAGTGAATCAAGTTGGCGCAGCACCGAGTGATTTAGTTGCCATTTTAGAAGCATTGAAAACAGCCGGTGCGTTACACGCTGAACTAATTATTATTTAACTAAAATCTGACGGAGAACGTAATGTTAAGCACACCCGCTAATAATGCCTCTGTATATAACGATTTCAGCGAATTTTCAAAGTTAAAAGTTCAATCTAAAACAGATTCCCCAGCCGCATTACAAAAAGTGGCAAAACAATTTGAAGCCTTGTTTTTAAATAATATTTTAAAAGGGATGCGCTCAGCACAATTAGCAGATGGCGCGTTTGATAGCGATCAAAGTAAAGCCTATACCGAAATGTACGATCAACAACTGTCTGTTCATTTAGCAGGTAAACCAGGTGTAGGACTTGCTGATTTAATTGTGAAACAACTTAGTCCAAAAGTTGAGAACGCCCAACCTAAAACATTGGAAGATTATTTAAATAATCCAGTCACGATGGTGAAAACACCTGATGGCATAGCGTTTAACGCGCGTCCGTTTGATGATAACACAGATGAAATTCCATTTAAGAATGGACGTTCAGTGCCGATACAATCCGCGGTAGATTTTGTAAGACAGTTGAAACCGTTCGCACAACAAGCTGCAAAAGGCTTAGGAATTGATCCCAATGCGTTATTAGCACAAGCCGCGTTGGAAAGTGGATGGGGCAATGCCGTGATTAGAAATGGAGATGGCACAAGCAGTTATAACTTGTTTAACATCAAAGCAGATAGATCATGGCGTGGTAAACAAGCACAAGTTTCTACCTTAGAGTTTGATCAAGGAATTGCAAGAAGAATGAGTTCGAGTTTTAGAGCCTACGCATCTTTCCAAGAAAGTTTTCATGATTATGTAAATTTCCTTAAGGACAATCCACGTTATGAAACGGCACTGAAAAAAGTCAGTAATGTTGGTCAATATATGCGTGAATTGCAACGTGCAGGCTATGCAACAGATCCCAGCTATGCAGATAAAGTCATGCACATTTATCAAAGTAATACGCTTAATGTATTTGCTGAGGGTGCAACGGTTGCGATGAAATAAACATCGCTTACTTGTCGTTTTAACATTTAGAAAGCAGGTTATTCCCATGCCCAGTGGAATTTTAGGTACAGCGTTGACAGGATTGATGGCATTTCAACGCGCCATGCAAACAAGCAGTAATAACGTTTCCAACGTTAATACTGAGGGTTATAGCCGTCAAAGCACCAATTTAGATACCGCAGCCTCAACATTTTCCAATGGTAATTATATTGGTAATGGTGTGAACGTTTCGAATGTCACACGTAGTTACGACCAATTTATCAGTAACAATATTCGCACATCCGCTTCAACCTTAGGTGATGCCGATCGCTTTCAAACCATGACAGCACAAGTTGATAATTTGATGGCAAATGCGGATACTGGCATGGCAAATACGATGAAATCGTTTTTTTCTGCGGTTAATGCTGTTGCAAGCGATCCAACATCCATCCCTGCTAGACAAGTGATGGTCACAAATTCAGGCACGCTTGCTACGCAATTCAACAGTGTTTCCTCTCAACTGGAAAAGTTGCGTGAACAAAATAATGCTTACATGCAAACAAACATTGATAGCATCAATAATTACACACAAAACATCGCTGATTTAAATAATAAAATTTCTGCTGTAACAAGAGGTGGTGGCACACAATTTCCAAACGAATTGCTCGATCAGCGTGATCAATTGTTAGCAAAACTCGCAGAAAATATTGATGTTTCAACCTTGGCTCGTGCTGACGGTTCGGTAGATGTGTTTGTAGGTCAAGGTCAGGCATTAATTTCGGGTGATTCACGTTCTAAACTCACCTTGGTAAATTCCAGCACAGATGCTATGCAAAAAGATGTGCTAATGAACGGTTTAAATGTAAACAATCAATTTTCAAGTGGCTCGTTGGCCGGTGCGATGCGATTTCGAGATCAAGTGTTAGATCCTGCTCAACAACAACTAGGCTTAGTTGCGGCAGGTCTGGGACTTTCTTTTAACAATATGCACAAACAAGGATTTGATTTAAATGGTGCTGCCGGAACAGATATGTTTGCCTTTCAACCAGCAAATGTTCCCGTTTACGCAATGAACGGTAACACGGGAGGGTCAATCACTGTTACCTTTGATCCCACATCAATAAATCAATTGCGTGCCAGTGATTACCGATTAGATTACAACGCAGGTGCTTATTCGCTAACACGATTAAGTGATAACACTAAAATTTTATTACCAACTGGTGGATTGCCTGCAAATGTGGATGGGATGACGATTACTGAAAATTCAGTAGCAACAGGAAGCTCTAGTTTCATTATTCGCCCAACATATCAAGCCGCACTAAACATGAGAGCCATCATCACTGACCCTAAAGCAATTGCTGCGTCAAGTACAACAGCTGATGGGGATAATATCAATGCATTAGCACTGGCTAATTTAGAAAAGCAAAGCACACTCATTGATAACAAATCATTTAGTGAAACTTATCAACAAATGGTCGCAAAAGTCGGTACATCGGCAAATGCCGCAAACGTTACGCTATCAGCTCAGAAGGCGCTCAATAATCAAGCCATTGAGGCGAGAGCAAATTTTGCTGGCGTTAATCTTGATGAAGAAGCGGCAAATTTAGTTAAATTTCAAAATGCTTATCAAGCATCCTCTCAAGTCGTCGCAATTTCCAAGACTGTATTTGATAGTTTGCTCAGTGCAATTAGATAGGAGATTATCATGCGTATTTCTACAGCGTTTCCACAGCAATACAACACAAATACCATGCTTGACATGCAAACTAAACTGAATAATACCCAGTTAAAGATTTCCTCAGGTCAGCAATATTTGACACCCGGTGAAAATCCTGCTGCGGCAGCATATACACTCAGTTTTAATCAATCTATTAACGAAACAACACAATACCAAACAAACATTGATGCAACAAATCAGCGATTATTGTTAGAAGAAACAACGTTAGCTAGCGTGACAGATACCATTCAACGCCTACAAGAATTAGGTTTACAAGGTGTGAGTGATTCTGGAAATTCGTTAGTAGCACGAAATGCCATTGCTGATGAGTTCGATCAATTAAATCAACAGCTTTTGGGATTAGCAAATACGCGTAATGCTAATGGGGAATATATTTTCTCTGGCACACAGTCAACTGTAATGCCATTTGGCGCAATAAATTCCAATCAAACAGTTGCCTCACAAATTTCAATAGCGGCTTCATCCACGGCAGAAACGGTTCCTGCTAATAATTGGACGAAATATGTCACAAAAGAAGCCACAACAGATGCACTAAATTACATTGTCAATGTGAATCCCAATGGCACATTAGCAGATGCCTTAGCATGGGCAACTGACCAAGCGGCAACTTACACAGCAATGGGACAAGCCTCAACAGCTTCTCACGCCAATATCACAACCATACCAGCATCATGGCAAACGGCGTGGGATAGTACATCGACAACTTTTATGGCCGCGTTTGAAACGGCGTTTAATGATGCAAATAAAAAAGGGGCAACCCCTGCTGCCGTAGCGCATTTAGCCGTTGCACCTTTAGCAAGTGCGTCGGTTGCATCGAGTGCAGCGTATGATGCTTACACAAAATCATTAAAAGATTATGTCGAACCACCCGTAACTGCGACTTCTACGACAACAACATCTACAACTGCCACGTCAACAACGACAACGACCGTGCCTAATGCCAATTATGTTTATTCGGGGTCAAATACACAACGCTACATTCAAGTTGGTGGTACACGCACTATTGCAGATGGTGATACAGGGATATCGATTTTTGGTGATGCCGCAACGGGACAAACAATTTTCGATGCAATTAAAACCTTTTCAGCCGAATTGAGAGCAGATAAACCAACGTTAGAAACATTGCAAAAATTTGATACCGCTCTAACACAAGTTTCAACCGTTCGTTCAGATGTTGGCGCGCGATTGAATGCGTTAGAACGTCAAAAACAAACTAACCAAGATTTTATCATCAATACGCAAACCGCTTTATCGCAAGTGCGTGATTTGGACTATGCAAGTGCTATTACACAATTAAATTCTCAACAGCTTTCTTTACAGGCAGCACAACAATCGTATGCAAAAGTTCAAAATATGACTTTGTTTAAATATATTTAAAGATTTTGAAGATGGTGTGTCAAAAAACTGACATGAAATTGAACAAAATAGCGTATTTGCCAGTATTTAATTAGCATAACCAAAAAAAATTTGGTTATGCTTAACAAGGTAGTAGTAGATGCTGTAATATTCGCCGAGTGTTTTGCTTTGAATTTGTAATTAGGGAGGAAATAATGGCGAGTATTCTTGCAGTTGATGATTCAGCTTCCATGAGAAAGATGGTGTCATTTACTTTAAAAACTGCGGGCTATGATGTAGAAGAAGCCGAAGATGGTGTTGATGCCTTAGAAAAAGCGAAGGCACGCACTTTTGATTGCATTGTCACAGATGTCAATATGCCAAATAAAGATGGTATTACGTTAATTAGAGATCTTAGACAACTACCACAATACAAACATGTACCGATGCTTATGTTGACCACTGAATCGGGCATGGAGAAAAAAATGGAAGGTAAAGAAGCTGGCGCGACAGGTTGGATGGTAAAACCATTTAATCCCGATCAGCTTTTGAAAACGTTGTTAAAAGTGTTGGGCTAATTAACGCTGACATAACTATTTTGTTCACTTAAGAGTAAGGAAAAAACCATGTCTGTTGATATGAGCCAGTTTCACGATGTTTTATTTGAAGAATGCCTAGAAAATTTAGACATTATGGAATCCGAATTAAAGAGCATTGATTTAAATGCGTTTGATTTTGAAAAAATGATGACGATTTATCGCGGCGCACACACGATTAAAGGTGGTTGTGCAATGTTGGAATTCCACACCGTTTCCAACTATGCAAAAGAAATGGAACACCTTTTGGCTGCAATGCGCGACAAAACAAAACAGACCGATCCAGAAAATATCCAAGTTATGCTGGAATCTGTTGAATTTTTGCGTGCCATGATTAAGACACTACAAAACAAAGAAGTAGTTGATGAAGCCAGTACATTGGCACATTGCGCCAAAATGCAGGCAGCTATCCACTAATCTCTTTTTTTAACCGCTCTGCGTAAGAAGAGCAAACCGTTAAAATACTTAAAAATGCCTTCGATATGACTTAACAGTCAAACTTAGGCGTTTTTAGGCATAGGATTTGCACTGAATTAGTGTAGATTTTTAGGAATGGTTGAAGTTCCAACCTTATTTAAATAAATTCAGGCGCACACAGGTAAAGTTATGTCTATCGATATGTCACAATTTCATCAAGTCTTCTTTGAAGAATGTTTCGAAGGCTTAGAGGCGATGGAATCTGGGTTGTTGTCGCTCGATATTGGCGACATTGATTCGGAAGTTATCAACACTATTTTTAGAGCAGCTCACTCCATTAAAGGCGGTAGTGGCACATTCGGTTTTACAGTCGTTGCCGAATACACGCATATTATGGAAACACTGCTTGATGAAATGCGTGACGGGCGTAGACAAGTTACTAAACCTGCGGTGGATGTCTTATTAGGCTCAGTCGATTGTTTACGCGAAATGCTGACATCTATTCAAAATGAAGAAGATGTCAATGCTGCAAGTGTTGCAAAACATCAAGCCGCTTTAGAAATCGAATTAAATGGCAAAGCAAGTGAACATGCTCCGGCAGCCACGCATGAAGCAGCTCCTGTACCTGTCGCCACTCATGAAGATCCCGAACCAGAAGAAGAGGAAATTGAAGAAGAACAAGGGTGGAAAATTGCCTTTTGTCCTTACCTAAGTTTACTCAAAACAGGTAATGACCCAGTACGTTTGTTTCGGGAACTTAGCGCATTAGGCACATTAACAACCAATGTGAATATTCAAGATGTGCCACCTTTTGCTGAATTAGATCCCGAAGAATGTAATATTTCATGGGAATTAAAATTGGTTACGGATGCAACGGAAGCGGCTGTGCGCGAAATTTTCAGTTGGGTTGAAGAAGATTGCGCCCTAGAACTCGCCCCATTAGCAAAACCCAAGAAAGCTAAAAAACCAAAAGCGACTCCCGCTCCCGCACCGGTTGTTGAAGCGGCATCTGCTCCTGCGCCAGTTGTTGAAGCAGCACCACCCCCCGCTCCTGCGGCAGCTAAAAAAGCGGCGGCGCCAGCAGAATCTGACCCATCAAAAAATGCCCCCAAAGCCTCCAGTTCGATTCGTGTTGATACCGATAAAATTGACACGTTAATTAACATGGTGGGGGAAGTGGTAATTACTCAATCAATGCTTGGATTGATTGGTGAAAATTTCACGATGGATAAAGTGGGACAATTAAAACGCGGTTTAGCTCAGTTAGAACGTCATACGCGTGATTTGCAACAAAGCGTTATGAATATTCGAATGTTGCCTATCAGCTTCGTTTTCAGTCGCTTTCCACGCTTAGTACATGATATTAGTACCAAATTAAATAAAAAAATCACCCTCAAACTGGTCGGTGAAAATACCGAAGTCGATAAAGCCGTTGTTGAGTTAATTAACGACCCGTTAGTGCATTTAATTCGTAATAGTTTAGATCACGGTATTGAAATGCCTGCTGAACGTCTTGCCGCAGGAAAACCTGAAACAGGAACAATTGAATTAAAAGCATATCATCGTGGCGGTCACATCGTAATTGAAATTGTCGATGATGGTCGTGGTATGGACAAAAATAAATTACTCGCTAAAGCCATCGAAAAAGGCTTAGTCGATGAATCAACGATTATGTCTGATAAACAAATTCTTGAATTGATTTTCATGCCTGGTTTTTCAACTGCCGAACAATTGACAGATATTTCAGGTCGTGGCGTGGGGATGGACGTGGTGCGTCGTAACATTCAATCGTTAGGCGGTAATATCGATATTATTTCTGAGCTGGGTAAAGGTTCAACTATCGCTATTCATTTGCCACTTACATTGGCGATTTTAGATGGTCAATCGGTTGCCGTTGGCGATGAAACTTACATTGTACCGTTAGTTTCAATTATTGAATCGATTAACATCACCGAAAAAATGCTTAATAAAGTTGCCGGTAAAGGCGAAACGTTCAAATTACGCAATGAATATTTACCGATTATTCGAATGCGTGAAATTTTTAATGTGAAATCTGGCACAGCAACAAAATCCAATGAAGGCGTAATTGTTGTTGTTGAAGGACAAGGCGCATTATGCGGCTTTTTGGTTGATGAATTACTTGGTCAACAACAAGTGGTCATTAAATCGTTGGAAGCGAATTATCGCCGCGTTGAAGGCGTGTCGGGAGCAACCATTTTAGGCGACGGTTCGGTGGCGTTAATTCTCGACGTGCCTGGTTTAGTGCGCCTTTCAGTGCGCTAATTTTTCCTGAAATTAACCATAACCTATACAGAAAAACCGTTATGTCACAAGAAAATGAAACATCGGCCATCACGGCTGTCTCCGGACAAAATACGCCTGAAATTACCAACACTATTCAATATTTGAGTTTTGTATTGGGTAAAGAAGAATACGGCGTTGATATTTTGCGTGTGCAAGAAATTCGCAGTTGGGAACCGGTTTCGCGTGTCCCTAATGTGCCACCTTATGAAAAAGGCGTTGTGAATTTGCGAGGTGCAATTGTACCAATTATTGATTTGCGTGAACGTTTTAGTCTAAGCAAAGTTGAATACACGCCGCTTACTGTCGTTGTTGTATTGCAAACAGGCAGTGGCAGTCACACGCGCATTATGGGTGTAGTCGTCGATTCTGTTTCAGATGTAATTAGCGTTGATAAAGCAGAGATTCAAGGTGCGCCGGATTTTGGAACAAAAGTCAGTAATGAATTTATTAACGGTTTGGTTTCTGTGAGCGAACGAATGGTGATGTTACTAGACGTTGATAAATTATTGACGCTCGAAGCGTTTGAACAAAACGAAAATTGATTTTTTGCATAAATGACTTTTTGACTGGACGTATACTGCAATGAAAACGAATATGCCGATTACAAATCATGAAGTCGTAATGAAGTCAGGAACAATTCTTGTCACTCGGACAGATTTGAAAGGCATTATTACTTTTGTAAACGACGATTTTGTTGACATTAGCGGTTATTCTCGTGATGAACTGATAGGTTCAAATCATAACATCGTACGTCATCCTGACATGCC
>DALYHZ010000074.1:0-10287 GCA_031970635.1 Methylococcaceae bacterium
AAAAAAGGTCAGCGTGGCGCGGATTGCATTCAAATCGTCAACACCCGTTCGCGTTACGATTGCGGCAAAATTTATTATGAAAGTAAACGTACGCAAGAATTCGGACGTGATTGGATTGAAAAACTCAAAGCCGATTTACGCGCCAAAAATATTCGCATCGGCGTTTTAGTCACGCAAACCATGCCCAAAGAAATGGAACGTATGGGTTTAAAAGACGGCGTTTGGGTGTGTACGTTTGAAGAATTTAAAGGTTTAAGTGCCGTCTTGCGACAATCCATTATTGATATGAGTGATGTGGCGATTGCGCAAGAAAATAAAGGCGAAAAAATGGAAATGTTGTATGGATTTTTAACCAGCAACGAATTCAAATCACAAATTGAAGCGATTGTGGACGGCTTTACGCAAATGCAACTGGATCTAGAAAAAGAACGTCGTGTTACCGAAAGTGGCTGGAAACAACGCGAAAAACAATTACAAAAAGTCTTACTTAACACCACGCATTTGTACGGTGCAATTCGCGGCATTGCTGGCGAGGCAATTCAAACCGTGCCGCAACTTGAATCGAGTGTGCCAGTGATTGAATCGACAAAACCGGCATTAGTTTCGCCGGCAAAACCAAATAAGAACTTGCAACAGGAAAGTTTGTTTTAAAATAACCAAAATTAGTTTTTTCATCTTTTATTTTTAGAGTTTTTAAATGCCTCAAAACCTTAGCGAATTACAACGCCGTCGCACGTTTGCGATTATTTCTCACCCTGACGCGGGTAAAACAACCGTTACCGAAAAATTACTTTTATTCGGAGGTGCAATCCAATTAGCCGGCTCAGTCAAAGGACGTAAAGCCGCACGTCACGCCACATCCGATTGGATGGAAATGGAAAAAGAACGTGGGATTTCTGTCACCACATCAGTCATGCAGTTTGAACACAAAGATTGCGTGATTAACTTGCTCGACACACCGGGGCACGAGGATTTTTCTGAAGATACTTATCGCACTTTAACGGCGGTCGATTCGGCGTTAATGATTATCGACGTGGCGAAAGGCGTTGAAGAACGCACCATTAATTTGATGGAAGTGTGCCGTCTGCGAACCACGCCGATTTTAACGTTTATCAATAAATTAGACCGCGAAGGACGTGAACCGATTGAATTGATGGATGAAGTGGAACACGTTTTAAAAATTCAATGTGCGCCAATGACATGGCCAATCGGTATGGGCAAACGGTTTAAAGGGGTTTATCACCTTTATAAAGACGAAATCCATTTATTCAGCGCACAACACGGCGGCAAAATCGCCGAAGCCGAAGTGATTAAAGGTTTAGACAATCCAAAACTCGATGAGTTAATCGGCGACCAAGCCCAAGAATTACGCGACGAAATTGATTTAGTGAAAGGTGCAAGCCATGAATTTGATTTAAATGCGTATTTAGCAGGCACTTTAACGCCGGTATTTTTTGGTTCAGCGGTAAATAATTTCGGAATTTTAGAATTGCTCGATGCCTTTGCCGAATACGCGCCCTCACCGTTGCCACGCAAAGCCGAACAACGCGAAGTCTCGCCAGAAGAAGAAAAATTTTCCGGTTTTGTGTTTAAGGTTCAGGCGAATATGGATCCGGCGCATCGTGACCGTGTCGCGTTTTTGCGCGTGTGTTCGGGAAAATTCGACAAGGGCATGAAAATTCATCACGTCCGGTTAGGCAAAAGCATTCAAATCGCCAATGCGATTACGTTCCAAGCCGCCACACGAAATGCGGTCGAGGAGGCTTATGCGGGTGATATTATTGGTTTGCACAATCACGGCACAATTCAAGTGGGTGATACGTTTACACAAGGTGAAACCTTGAAATATGGCGGCATTCCGTATTTTGCCCCCGAATTATTCCGCCGCGTCGTTTTAAAAGACCCGCTTCGTGCCAAAGCGTTGCAAAAAGGTTTAATTCAACTCACCGAAGAAGGCGCAACGCAGCTATTTCGTCCGCTCAAAAATAACGATTTAATTTTAGGCGCGGTCGGTGTGTTGCAGTTTGACGTAACAGCCTACCGTTTAAAAAGCGAATATAACGTTGAATGCGTTTATGATGCCGTGGCAATTAACACCGTGCGCTGGGTTAGCAGTGATAATCCAGCAAAACTCGAAGAATTCAAAAAGAAAGCCTTTGATAATTTAGCCGAAGATGGCGGCGGTTATTTGGTATATGTGGCAAACAGTCGCGTAAATTTACAACTGGCACAAGAGCGTTATCCTGATATTAAATTTAGTTCGACGCGCGAATTGTAAGTGAAAGACCCTAATGTAATGTTTCCATAAAGTAAATTTTTCACTACAATGCGGCAGCAAAGGATATAAAAAATCTCCGTTAGTTTAGTTAGTTAGTTAGTTAGTTAGTTAGTTAGTCAAAAACCCTAAAACGCTTGATAACCCTGTCAAGTTTTATTTCTTTTCTGGGAGTGACAAATGAAAAATTTAACAGTAACAATGAAACTTTGCTCATTAGTAGCCTCTGCCATATTAGGGCTAATTTCTTTATTTGGATTGGAGTATTACCAAATCAACCGCGTTTATACAGCGGCTAATTACAACACGATTAACACGCTGCCCAGTGTTATTTTGCTCAACGCAATTACTACCGAACTCGCTAATGTTCGTGCTCAAGTTTGGCAGCATATGGCAGAAACTGAAAAAGTGGGAATGGATGTAATCGAACAAAAAATAGATACAGAACGTGCCAAAATAGACAAGTTGTTAAAAGATTACGAACCCCTAATTTCAAATGACGAAGACAAACAACTTCTCGAAGCCGATAAAGCGGGGTTAAATAATTATGACAAAGTGCGTATTACCGTACGTGAACTTTCTCGAGCCAATAAGAATACTGAAGCACGTGATTTGTTGATGGCAAATCAGGAAATGATAGCCAAAACGGTCGGAAATTTTACTAACCATACTGAATTTAATACCCGACTTGGTAAAAAATCGTCTGACGAAGCCGCAGAAACGCTGTCATCAGCAATCACTGTTTCTATAATGATTGTGTTATTGACAATGGCAATTATTGGCGCATTAGGTGTTTTCATTGGACGCAATCTCATGTCTCAATTGGGCGGTGAACCAGAATTAGCCGCAGACATTGCAAATAAAATTGCAAAAGGTGATCTCTCAAGCAACATTGTGGTTAAAGCAGGCGATACAGGTAGCGTTCTTGCGGCAATGAAAGAAATGAGTAACACCATAAAAATGTTACTAGACGAAATGGAACATATGTCTATTGAACATGAAAAAGGTGATATTGATGTGCTTGTTGACACAAAAAAATTTCAAGGTAATTTCCAAGCCATGGCACAAGGCATCAATGATATGGTATTTGGTCACATTGCCGTCAAGAAAAAAGCAATGGCTTGCGTCAAAGAATTTGGTCAAGGCAATTTAGATGCACCATTAGAAAAATTCCCTGGTAAAAAGGTATTTATCAATGACACCATTGAACAATTACGCGGAAACCTGAAACAAATTGTTGGCGAAATCCGTGACATTGTCGCGCTTGCCAACAAAGGGGATTTCAACACGAAAATACACCTAGATGGAAAAACAGGTTTTACGAAAGAATTATCTGAACTTCTCAACCAATTATCTGATACCGTTGACATTGCGTTTAAAGATACTATCCGCGTTGCTCAAGCCCTAGCGCAAGGTGATTTAAGTCAAAAAGTGAGCCGCGATTATCAAGGTGCATTTGACCAAGTAAAACAAAGCGTCAACACAACGGTCGATTCTCTAACAGGTATCGTCAATGAAATCCGCAATATCGTCGCCTTAGCAAATAAAGGTGATTTCAGCACCAAAATAAGCCTGAATGGCAAAATGGGTTACACAAAAGAATTGTCTGAACTGCTCAACCAATTGTCTGATACCGTTGATACGGCTTTCAAAGATACTATTCAAGTCTCAAAAGCCCTCGAGAATGGCGATTTAACTCAATCAGTAACCCGCGAATATCAAGGGGCATTCGACCAAGTTAAACAAAGCCTTAACAACACAGTAGAAAAACTCTCTCAAGTCATTAGCGAAGTAAACGCGGCGGCAGTCAATATCGCATCAGCCAGTGAACAAGTCTCGGCAACAGCGCAAAATATGAGTCAAGCCACCAGTGAACAAGCGGCAAGTGTTGAAGAAACAAGCTCATCAATTGAACAAATGTCTGCGTCTATCAACCAAAATACTGAAAATGCAAAAGTCACTGATGGAATGGCATCGAAAGCAAGTAATGAGGCAATTCAAGGTGGTAGCGCGGTTCAAGAAACAGTCAATGCCATGAAAAGTATTGCGGGGAAAATTGGCATCATTGACGATATTGCCTATCAAACAAATTTGCTTGCCTTAAACGCGGCAATTGAAGCAGCAAGAGCAGGAGAACATGGAAAAGGTTTTGCAGTAGTGGCAGCGGAAGTTCGCAAACTTGCAGAACGTAGTCAAGTGGCGGCTCAAGAAATTGGTGAATTAGCTGAAAGTAGTGTAGGGCGCGCGGAAACAGCAGGTAAATTGCTTGATACGATTGTTCCATCGATTAAGAAAACGTCTGATTTGGTACAAGAAATTACGGCCGCATCAGAAGAACAATCTGCCGGCGTGAATCAAATCAATGTCGCAATGAATCAGTTAAATCAAATTACGCAACAAAACGCCGCTTCATCGGAAGAATTAGCCGCAACGTCGGAAGAAATGAGTAGTCAAGCCGCGCAATTGCAAGAATTAATTTCGTTTTTCAAAGTTGAAAGTGCAAGCCATTCAAGTGTTAAACACACACAAACAAAGCCGTTTGTTAAAAAAAGTCCAATATCGATTGCAAAACACGTTGATGAATCTGACTTTGTGCATTTTTAGGTGGCTGATAATGACTGAAACAATACCAACAACATCAGATGAACCACAGCAATATCTCCCTTTCATGTTACGTGGCAAGCCGTATGCGACAAGCATTGCCCATATCAAAGAGATTATTCAATACGGTGAATTAACGGAAGTGCCTCGTATGCCCGATTTTATTCGCGGCGTAATCAATTTGCGGGGGACAGTCGTTCCTGTGATTGATTTAAGTTCACGTTTTGGCGAAGCACCAACGGTTATAGGTCGACGTAATTGCATCATTATTATCGAAATAGCTGTTGGTAGTGAAACGCAATGTGTGGGCATGATGGTCGATGCGGTGAATGCCGTGTTAGAAATTCCAGCCGATGAAATCGAACCCGCTCCAAGATTCGGGGAAAATATTCATACCGAATTTATTGCCGGAATGGGAAAAATCGATGGCAAACTTGTCATCATTTTAAATGTTCAGTATGTGTTATCAATGAGTGATATGGCGTCGTTAGTTGCTGTGCAAACAGATTTGGTAAGTGAATTATCAGCATAACGTAGAGGACAGTCCTTGTGTCTGTCCTTTGTTTTCGAAAGGATTTATCCGTGTAAATTTAAGTATTCACCGATGATACGGATGGTTTTGCAAAATACTCCACGCCCGATAAAGCTGTTCGGCAACAACAATTCTCACCAGTGGATGCGGGAACGTTAAATTCGACAAACACCACGATTCTCGAGCCGCCTGCTTCACCGAATCGGCTAAACCTTCGGGACCGCCAACTAATAACGAAACGTGTTGCCCCTTGCCTTGCCAACGTTGCATAGATTGTGACAATTCCGCCGTTGACCATAATTTACCGCCCAAATCCAAAGTGACTAAGTGACTTTGTGCTGGAATGGCGGCAATCATTCGTTCCCCTTCCTCTTTGACAATTCGCGCCACGTCACTGTTTTTACCTCGTTTGCCAGCTGGAATTTCTTTTAACACCAATTCACACTCGCGCGGTAAACGTTTAGCGTATTCGTCATAGCCTTGTTGCACCCAAGAAGGCATTTTTGTTCCAATCGTGATTAAATGAATTTGCATGTTTTGTTGAAATGTCAAGGTTCAAGGTGCAAGCGGGGCGTGAATCCTACTATAATAGGCGCATTACTTACTTTTTAACTTTTGGAATTTTAACACATGAATTCAAATGAATGGTTCACCGAGCAAGCCGCTTCAACCGGCACAGCCTTTTCGCTCAAAATCAATAAAAAACTGCACGAAGAACAATCTGATTTTCAACATTTAGAAATTTACGAAACCGAAACCTTTGGTAATCTGATGATTATCGACGGTTGCACGATGGTTTCAACCCGCGATAACTTTTTTTATCACGAAATGATGAGCCACCCTGCGCTGTTTTTACATCCGAACCCAAAACGGGTTTGGATTATTGGTGGCGGCGATTGCGGCACATTGCGCGAAGTATTGAAACACAAAGGCGTTGAACAAGCCGTGCAAATTGACATTGACGAACGTGTGACACGTTTAGCAGAAATTTATTTTTCTGAATTGTGCGAATCGAATGACGACCCACGCGCAGATTTAAAATTTATTGATGGCATTAAATGGGTTAAAGATGCCGCGCCAAATTCGGTTGATTTAATCATTGTCGATAGCACCGACCCAATTGGTCCTGCGGAAGGCTTATTCGGTGAAGAATTTTACCAAGATTGCATTGCCTGTTTGTCCGAAAATGGTTTACTCGTGCAACAAAGTGAGTCGGCGTTATTGCATTTAAATTTGATTATTGAAATGCGTGATGCGATGAAAAACGCAGGTTTTCCACATCAGCAAACGTTGTTTTTCCCACAATGTTTATATCCATCTGGCTGGTGGAGTGCCACCATTGCCAGCAAAGCGGAATTAACATTCCGCGCAAATGATTGCGCGAATAAAGATTTTGAAACGATTTATTACAACGTCGATATTCATAACGCGGCTATGGCGCAACCTGAATTTTTTAAAAAGGCGTTTGCTTAATCGATGCAGAATTTAACAACTTTCAAATTGATTGAACGCATCAGCACCTTACTTCGTGCAGAAGAACGCAAAAAATATGCGGCATTGGGTTTGCAACCGATGCACGTTCAAGTTCTCGATTATTTAAATGCTTGTAACAGTTACAGCAACACTGCCGCTGCCGTGACAGAATATTTTGGCTTAACCAAAGGTACGGTATCGCAAACGTTGCAAGTTTTAGAGCGCAAAGGCTATATCGAAAAACAAATTGATGTTGACGATGCGCGAGTAGTGCATTTAACACTGTCGAAAAATGGTGAGCAATTACTCGAAAATGCGGATGACGATATTTTCACTCAAGCGCAACAAGCGGTTCTCTCCAGACAATACGCCAGCTTAGATGAGGCATTGCGAATGACATTAACCACATTGCAAGAAGGTTGCAATGCGAAAAGTTTTGGCTCGTGTGATTCGTGCATCAATTTTAATGTCGAAGATAATCATTACTTGTGCAGTGCAACGCGATTTCCCGTTTATCAAATTGAAACTCACAAAATTTGCCGCGAACATCGTTTAGCGGCGTAACCCTTTTCATTTTTCGAGATATTTTTATGTTCGATAGTAAAACAATTGATGACATGGCAAACCGTTTAGCAGGTGTGATTCCCCCTGGTTTGCACGCAATCAAAGAGGATTTAGAAAAAACCTTCCGTGCGATTTTACAAAGCGCGTTAGGCAAAATGGATTTAGTTACCCGCGAAGAATTTGAAGTACAAAAATTAGTTTTGGCAAAAACACGCGCGAATTTAGAGGCACTCGAAAAGCGCGTTGCGGCAATTGAAGAATCGCTCACACCCACTGAAAATTAAGAGACTGTCATGGGATTAGCCGTCCTGTATAGTCGCGCGCGTTCTGGTATTGATGCACCGCTGGTCACTGTTGAAGTGCATGTGGCAAATGGTTTGCCGACATTAAATATCGTCGGTTTGCCTGAAACGGCAGTCAAAGAAAGTAAAGACCGCGTGCGCGGGGCAATTCAAAACTGCCATTTTGATTTTCCGCCGCAACGCATTACTGTTAATCTCGCACCAGCCGATTTGCCCAAAGACGGCGGACGGTTTGATTTAGCCATTGCGCTGGGCATTTTGGCGGCGAGTGGGCAGGTTTCAAGCGAAAATTTAGCGCGATATGAATTCGTCGGAGAATTGTCTTTGGGTGGTGAATTGCGTCCGATTATCGGTGTATTGCCAATTGCAATTCACGCAAGAGATTGCAATCGACAGCTCATTTTGCCTAAAGAAAATATTGCCGAAGCGGCGTTAGTTAAAAACGTGGAAATTCTGCCCGCCAGACATCTACTCGAAGTTTGCGCTCATGTGAATGGTCACACGCAAATTGAAACAACCTATCAACAACCACCATCGACCGAATTGCAACATAATGTCGATTTCTCAGACGTCCACGGGCAATATCACGTTAAACGGGCGTTTGAAATTGCGGCGGCAGGGTCACATAATTTGCTCATGCTAGGACCGCCTGGAACTGGGAAATCGATGTTAGCATCACGTTTGCCGACCATTTTGCCGTTGCTCACCGAAGAGCAAGCGCAAGAAACCGCCGCGATTGCCTCCATTAGCGACCAAGGTTTAGATGTTGCAAATTGGCTACGCCCACCATATCGTGCGCCGCATCATTCGGCATCAGCGGCGGCGTTGGTAGGTGGTGGTAGCAATCCGCGTCCGGGAGAAATTTCGTTGTCACATCATGGCGCGTTGTTTTTGGATGAATTACCTGAATTTGATCGCAAAGTGTTAGAAGTTTTGCGCGAGCCATTAGAAACGGGGCATATCACCATTTCTCGTGCGGCACGCCAAGTGGATTTTCCAGCGCGTTTTCAATTGATTGCGGCAATGAATCCGTGTCCGTGCGGTTATTTGGGTGATTCCTCAGGGCGTTGTCATTGCAGTTCCGAGCAGGTGGCGCGGTATCGGGCGAAAATCTCAGGTCCTTTATTGGACAGGATTGATATGCACCTTGAAGTTCCGCGTGTTCCGCATGACGTGCTGCGGCGTGGTTCGCCAGAAGGTGAAGAAACCAGCGCAACCATTCGGGCGCGAGTCGTTGCCGCGCGAAATTTAGCATTGGCACGGGCGGGCAAAGCTAACGCTGCCTTAAGTGCGAAAGAAGTGACACATTGGTGTGTCTTGTCTGATTCAAGTCATCATCTGTTGAATCAAGCAATGGAACGGTTTGGCTTGTCTAATCGCGCTTATCATCGAATTTTAAAATTAGCGCGAACCATTGCTGATTTAGCAAATTCACCAAATATTGAAGTGCCACATTTAAGTGAAGCGATTGGCTATCGAAAATTAGATCGAAGCAATTAAACCAAATATGAAAGCATAAATATTTTAACGTTCTGCTTGCAAAAATTAACGTTATCTATATAATACGCCGAGTAATTTAGGTGGACTGGCTGAGCGGTCGAAAGCAACGGTCTTGAAAACCGTCGAACCGAGAGGTTCCTGGGGTTCGAATCCCTAGTCCATCGCCAAATTACTTCTCACTTTGCAAACTTCTAGTTTTTTCCCGCATTACATTTCAAATTTCAATCACGCTTCAACTTGTTGTACGCTAGATTTATCTGTTTTTGTTCAGCTTCCATCATTTTTCTAATTGAATCGGGTTTATTTATCCATTTATCCGGATGTGTGCGATTAGATTCGCGTTGATAAGCCGCTTTTAATTCCGCTTGTGTAAAATTTGGATTCAACCCCAAAATTTCTTCTGGTCTACGATTATCAATGGGATATTCAGAACTGCCAACATTGCGTGTTGTAAACTTTGATTGCGAGTCGGCTTTAGATTCTGGTTTGTTACGTTTTTGTAAAAATTTCGAGAAACTAAAATAATCCATCAATTGGAAAAAAGACAAACTTTTCGCAAACAAAAGTCCGAATGAAAACCCTACAACCGTGATGACCATTAAAAAATTGGGATTGAGCAATTCATAGACAAGCGGTACGAAAATAATCGATAAAAACCACGATTTTAAAAAGCCCATGCCGCGCAAATTCCCAATCGCATAGCCCGACCCGAACGCCATTAACGAATATAAAACAACACCGCTATTTTGAATAACCACAATTAAACACCTAACTGCGCCCGCGCAATCATTTGGCTAGTTGATTGCCCGTCAACAAACGATAAAATTTTCACTTCGCCACCATTTGCAATCACTTCCGCGCCACCAGCCACTTCCTCAGGTTTGTAATCGCCGCCTTTTACAATCACATCAGGCAATAAATGACTGTATAAGCGTTCTGGCGTTTCTTCACTAAATGCCACAACCCAATCGACACATTCCAACGCGGCCAACACGCTCATTCGAGCTTGCAGATTGTTAATCGGACGCGAATCGCCTTTG
>DALYHZ010000075.1:0-10271 GCA_031970635.1 Methylococcaceae bacterium
CCGAGTACGTCGTAGAAAACGAAATCTAAATCATCGGTGTACGCGCCTTCTTCTTCTAAGAAGTTAATCGCTGTGATAACACCGCGACCTGCACAACCAACACCGGGTTCTGGACCGCCTGATTCAACGCATTTCACATCGCCGTAACCGACTTTTAATACGTCTTCTAATTCTAAATCTTCCACGCTACCTGCATCAGATGCCATTTGCATGATTGAGTTTTGCGCTTTTGCATGAAGAATCAAACGAGTTGAATCCGCTTTTGGGTCACAACCAACAATCATGACTTTTTTGCCAGCTTCTGCTAACGCGGCAACTAAGTTTTGTGTTGTTGTTGATTTACCGATACCACCTTTACCGTAAATAGCACATTGACGTAATGCCATGATCTTCTCCTCAAACAAAATAAACTTTAGGGGTTGTTGTAAAAACTAAATCTGGTTAAGACACTTAGGTATTAGCAACGGGTGTGCCAACAAAAAAAACACTAGATAACTAATTGATTTTAAATGTAAATAAAATTTATTTTGTTGTAAATGTTGGTGGCATTACATACATTTTGTGAGGAAATGTTAGGTAAGCAACATAGGAAAAACATTGTGAGAGACATGACATTCGTTTGCAGACAAGTAACAAAATTCCATGACAGTTTTGCTGTTTATTTACAAGCACAGCCGTATGTCACAAAAATCTGTACTTTTAAAAAGACTACCATCCTAAATCTGTTACTGATTTAGCCAAATTCTTACACTAATCCTCGTCAATTGTCTTAATGGCAAATTGATTAAAACGCTTTATTTAATAAACAAATAACGAGGATTATGTCATGCCAACAGTTCAACACGCCGCTCACGTTAAAGGTGATTTCTTTATCGATTACGAAGAAAAAGTATTTGAAGACGTAAAAGCCCAATCAGGTCAAAAAGCTCTCGTTAAATTTCACACGGTTGCCTTTGAAGGTTCGATTGGTTTTGTGAATTTATTACAAGCCACCCGTTTGCAACGCAAAGGATTTGAAACCACCATTTTGTTATACGGACCAGGTGTGACATTAGCGTTGCAACGTGGTTTCCCGCGTTTAGGCGATGAAGCCTTTCCAGGTCATCAAAACTATGCCAATCAAATCGCAAAATTTATCGCCGAAGGCGGCAAAGTCTATGCCTGTCGCTTTGCATTACAAGCGTTATACGGACACGGCGAACCGAGTTTAGTGGAAGGTGTACGTCCAATTAGTCCGCTTGATGTTCTCGATATTTCGTTGATTCACCACCGCGAAAACGCTTTCATTTTAGACACTTGGACGATGTAAATTTCTAAACTCGCTTTCAGGTGCGAAGGTTTTTTCGTGCCTGAACGTGCAACGATGGAGAATGAAAATGTCATCACCCAAAATAGTCAGAGCGGCGGCAGTGCAAATTTCGCCTGTGTTCAATTCGAGTTTTGGCACGATTGATAAAGTGTGTCACGCCATTGCCGAAGCCGCTCAAAAAAGCGCACAACTCGTGGTTTTTCCTGAAACATTTGTGCCTTATTACCCGTATTTTTCTTTTGTTTTACCGCCCGTTTTATCAGGCAAAGAACATCTAAAACTTTACGAACACGCGGTAGAAGTGCCTAGTACGGTGACGGATAAAGTTGCCGCGCAAGCGCGTTCATTGGGCGTGGTCGTTGTGTTGGGAATTAACGAACGTGACCACGGCAGTTTGTACAACACACAACTAATTTTCGACGAAACAGGCAGTTTAATTTTAAAACGCCGCAAAATTACTCCTACTTTTCATGAGCGCATGATTTGGGGATAAGGTGATGCGTCGGGATTAAAAGTGGTTGAAACAAAAATCGGACGTATCGGCGCGTTAGCGTGTTGGGAACATTACAATCCGTTGGCGCGTTATTCACTCATGGCGCAACACGAACAAATTCATTGCAGTCATTTCCCTGGTTCATTAGTCGGCGATATTTTTGCTGACCAAATCGAAGTCACCATGCGTCATCACGCGCTTGAATCAGGTTGTTTTGTGGTGAATTCCACAGGATGGCTCACCGATGAACAAATCGAATCCATTACTACTGACGAAAAATTACAAAACGCTTTGCGCGGCGGTTGTTGCACCGCGATTATTTCGCCCGAAGGTCAACATTTAGCCGAACCATTACGCGAAGGCGAAGGAATGGTGATTGCGGATTTAGATTTCTCGCTCATCACCAAACGCAAACGGATGATGGATTCGGTCGGACATTACGCACGACCTGAATTGCTCAGTTTGAAAATCAACAACAAACCCGCTGTGCCTATAACAATTCAGATAGAATTCGTGTTCAGAACTGCTTGATATTCGAGTTGCCCCCATAAAATCGGATATTCTTTTATTAGCTTGTCTTATGGCAGATTCAATGTCGCTTCTATCCAATAAATGCAACGGTACATTGTCTTTGCTATCTGATGTAGTGCCACGTTGCTTTGCAAAGCCGATCACTTTTGGATGGTTGCTACATAACTCACTGATGCGCTCACTAAATTTATGCACTGATTCTTTGTAAATTTTCTCTGTATCCTCTGAAAAATCTATGTAATAAATACAGGAGTCAAATTTATCGGGCTTAACATAACCAAAATTGGGGTTATTGCTTCCCAAATGTGGCAGTGGAACAAATTCTATACTAAAAATAGAAGACCCCATATTTGCTGGAAATGACATACCATCCTTATCTTTTCCTAATTGAATGACTGCGTTTTTGTAATAAATATTCAGAACAAACAATGCCGCCAAAATGTCAAAGAGATACTTCAAATTCCCAAAAGCCATTGAATTTACACGGTCATGTTTTAAATTCTGATACGCATTGTTCCAACTGTACGTCATTTTTCCTGTTGATGAAGAGCTTCTGATTTCATTTTTAACAAATGGCATCAAAACACGATTTGTTTGAAAACAATTCGGAGAACTAATGATTACTATTTTTTTATCTAGCATCCATAAATTGTTTAAATATTTGATAGCAACATCATCAAATTTAAAAGTATCTTTTGTATTTTTACCACCATGTAATTTGTATAACTCCTTTGATAAAGACTCAATTTCTGCGGCAGCACGAAGAATGATGTCTATTATCTTAGATGAATAAACACAAAGTTGGGAATCATCAATATGAATATAAAAAGCTATGTCATTAACGCTACGCTCTAGGTTTTTAAAAACCGACCAATAAATGTTACTCATTTTGTTTACTACCTTCCAAAAGTGTCTAGCTCATATCTCATAACAATGTTGACGGATACTTCCAATCTCCTCTCGTTGCATTATAGCTAAGCCGTCATGACAAAACTTAAATCTTTTAGAATTTAAAGTGTAGTGGCAGATATAACTGTTCGAGTGCTATGGATCAACTTGCTAAAATCGAACATACCACGAAAGGGTTCAGAGACATTCCAGATGCAAAAGATGTGTTGGAAGCGTTTATTTAAAATTTAAAAATAACAAAATGAGGGGAAAAAGCGAGGACGCGCTTGAATACGGCGTTGATTTTCAAGTAATTGGTAGGCTTCGAGAACCGTAGCAACGCTGACATTCATTTGCAAACTCAAACGACGCACACCAGGTAATTTATCACCTACGCGATAAACGCCTTGTTCGATAGATGCCAAGATGTTTTCAGCGATGGTTTCGTAAAGAAATTTTTTCGTTGTATTGTACGAAAGCACACGATTCGTTATCTATTGATAACTGATGTTTAAATGAGCTGGATTGATTATTACGCCCACGAGGCAATTATTTAATTTTGATAATTAACATAAGAATGAAAACGAGGGGAATGTACGGCATATGTACAGAAAAAATCAATCAGGTAGTCTGATTTAAAAGTACTGTTAAGTGGCGGAGAGTGAGGGGTTCGAACCCTCGATGGGAGATAAAGCCCATACTCCCTTAGCAGGGGAGCGCCTTCAGCCTCTCGGCCAACTCTCCGAATTACTTACTAATCTTCGGTTTGAAAGGAAGAATCAGAATAATTCTGTTCTTTTTTGATTCTGTCGTAAATTTCTTCACGATGAACTGAAACTTCTTTTGGCGCATTAACACCGATACGAACTTGATTGCCTTTAACCCCTAGAACAGTGACAGTCACTTCATCACCAATCATTAAGGTTTCTCCTACTCTACGAGTCAAGATAAGCATAACTAACTCCCTCTAATAATTTAGGCACTTCGCCGTGTAATGCAACGAAGAACAATCAAGACTGGCGGAATTATAAACAACTTCCGCCAAATAATAAAGTGCAAATCGTTTTTTTATGCTTGTTCCAAACCAAATGCACTGTGCAATGAACGAACAGCAAGCTCTAAATATTTCTCATCAACCACAACCGAAATTTTAATTTCAGATGTCGCAATCATTTGAATGTTAATGTTTTCATCTGCTAGTGTTTTAAACATTGTACTTGCAATTCCAGCATGTGAACGCATACCCACGCCGACAATCGACACTTTGACAATGTTATTATCGCCCGTCACTTTTCGCGCACCTAAGTCCGCACAAATTGATTCTAAAATTGTTTTTGCACGCGAAAAATCATTGCGATGCACCGTAAAAGTAAAATCCGTGGTCGCATCAGCGGCGATATTTTGCACAATCATATCGACTTCGATATTCGCGTCAGCAATCGGACCTAGAATTTTAAATGCAATCCCTGGTAAATCAGGCACGCCCGTAATGGTTAATTTCGCTTCGTCACGATTAAAAGCAATACCTGAAATTAACGCACTTTCCATTTGTGATTCCTCATAAGTAATTAGCGTGCCATTGCCTTCTGCAAACGAAGACAATACTCGCAATGCAACATTGTATTTTCCCGCAAATTCAACAGAACGAATCTGCAACACTTTTGAACCTAAACTCGCCATTTCGAGCATTTCTTCAAAAGTAATTCTATCTAAACGACGCGCTTTGGGTTCAACGCGCGGGTCGGTGGTATAAACGCCATCCACATCGGTGTAAATATGACATTCATCCGCTTTCAAGGCTGCTGCTAATGCAACTGCCGTCGTATCTGAACCACCGCGACCTAACGTTGTAATATTGCCGTCTTCGTCAACGCCTTGAAAACCTGCGACGACAACAACTTTGCCTTCCGCTAAATCCGCTCTGATTTTCGCGTCGTCGATTTCTTTAATCCGCGCTTTGGTAAAACTGCTGTCAGTTAAAATCCGAACTTGCGTTCCTGTGTACGAACACGCGGGGCAACCCAATTCATGCAAACGCATACTAAGCAGTGCAACGGTGACTTGTTCGCCCGTTGAAACCATCGCATCTAATTCGCGTTCGTTTGGATGTTCTTGCATTTCTTTGGCTAAACCAATTAAACGATTGGTTTCACCACTCATCGCAGATAAGACGACAACCAGCGAATCGCCTGCGTCATGAACTTTTTTAACGCGCTCGGCGACGGCTTTGATACGTTCAACCGAACCTACCGACGTGCCGCCAAATTTATAAACATAAAGTGCCATTTTTAAAATTCTCTAAACGTTTTACGATACTTTTTTAACAAATTCTGATTTCAATTGCATCGCACCAATGCCGTCGATTTTGCAATCAATATCGTGGTCGCCATCAACAAGACGAATAATTTTTACTTTTGTACCAACTTTGACAACCGATGATGAACCTTTGATTTTTAAATCCTTAATTACGGTAATCATGTCACCATCTTTTAAAACATTGCCGTTTGCATCTTTAACGACTTTTTCTTCTTCAACGTCAACGACTGCGTTTTTATCCCATTCATGCCCACATTCTGGGCAGATTAGCATTTCACCATCTTCGTAGGTGAATTCACTGCTGCATTTTGGACATTTTGGTAAATTACTCATGTTCTTTTTCCTTTATTAAAATTTAAATCTGCTATTGTAAATCGGGGAATTATATCGCTAAATAACTGACTTTAATTTTTTTGTGTTTTAATTTTTTGCAAATTGTTGGAGTCGTATTACTTCTTCACGCAACCGTTGCGCGGCATAATCAATATCCTCTAAGGTCGTATAACGACCAAAACTTAAACGTACTGCGCCGTAAAGTTGTTCTCCTTCAATACCCATGGCTCGTAAAACATGAGACGCTTCCATTGCACCTGAATTACAGGCACTACCTGAGGCTATCGCCACATCTTCGCGTAACGCGATAATTAAAGAATCCGCATTTACGCCGTCAAAACTTAAGTTCACGATGTTGGGTAATGTAAATTCTTGCGAACCGTTAAGGGTGTAATGTAATGACTTTAAATTGTCTAGTAAGCGATTTTTAAGGATTTGAGCGTGTTCGTAATCGTGTTTTTTATGGTCATTGGCTAATTCTAACGCGCTTGCCATGGCTAAAATTTGATGTGTCGGCAATGTGCCAGAACGTAAACCATTTTCTTGACCGCCACCATGAACGAAAGGCGGTAATTTTAATTTTGCACAATCGCGCGTAAATACGCCGCCAATCCCTTTTACACCATAAAATTTATGTGCTGAAAAAGATAAAAAACTAATCGGTATTTGGGATAAATCGATTTCAAGTTTTCCCAAACTTTGTGACGCATCGACATGAAAAAATATACCGCGTTGTTGTGTGATTTCAGCAAATTTTTCAATCGGTTGAATAACGCCTGTTTCATTATTAACGTGCATAATGGAAACCATCAACGTATTTTCAGTGATGCTGTTGGCTAATTCATCAAGGTTAATTAAACCAACATTATTCGGTTTCAAATAAGTAACTTGAAACCCTTGAGTTTCTAAAAAACGGCAACAATCTAATACGGATTTATGTTCAGTTGCGCTGGTAACTAAGTGTTGACCGAATGCTTTAAATCGCATCGCAACGCTTTTAAGAACAAAATTATTTGATTCGGTCGCGCCTGACGTGAAAATTAAATCTTTACTATTACAATTCAAGCGGGTGGCGATTTGCTGACGTGCATTTTCGACAAGACTTCGCGCCGTTTCGCCAAAACGATGTTGGCTAGATGACGGATTTGCAAAACTATCGGTTGCTTGAAAATGGGCAAAAAGCGTTTCAAGCACTTCTGACGCAACGGGTGTTGAAGCGGCATAATCCAGATAAATTTTTTTAGACATAAATTTCGAGGTTGATGATGGTGGAAATTTAGACGGTAAAAAAGTTCGTTTCACCGTCTAAATTAAAATTTTCAATTCCAACGCATAACGGGAACCGTCGAAATGGAATTTTTCGGCGAGCCGTCGATCAACTTGTCGCTATAAACCAAATAAATCAACACATTTCGCTTTTTGTCATAAAAACGCACAACTTGCAGTGTCTTAAAAATAAGCGAGCGATTTTCTTTAAATACCACATCGCCATTTTTCAATTTATCCAATTTACTCGCGTCAATCATGCCGGTTTGTCGACAGGCAATAGAGGCTTCCGATGGATCTTCAGCAATGCCAACTGCGCCTTTTAAACCGCCCGTTTTCGCTTTTGAAACATGACACGTCACGCCAGCCACATCGGGATCATCGAAGGCTTCAATGACAATTTTACTGTTTGGACTGAGAAGATTAAACGTTGTTGAAACTTCGCCAATTTCTTCTGCAATTGCGGTGACAGTAAACAGTGTCAATAACCCAGCGATAAAACCTTTTACCGTTTTCATTTTAAGTTTCATAAAAATGCACTGATTGGTTTAAACAAATCGTTAATCGTACGTCCGGTCGCATTTTCACCAATGGCGTGCATTTTCCATTCGCCGTTGTGACGATAGACTTTTGCCATGATTTGCGCGGTGTGCGAACCTTGAGACGTTAAGGTATAACGCGCAATCTCATTTTGATTCGTCCCATCGAGTAAACGACAATACGCATTTTCAACGGCATCAAACGTTTGTCCCGTAAATGAATTGACGGTGAAGACTAACGCGGTGACGCTTTCAGGTACGCGACTTAAATCGACAACAATTTGTTCATCATCGCCTTCACCTTTGCCAGTGCGATTATCGCCGCTATGCGTGATACTGCCATCTTTGCTTTTGAGCTGACCGAAGAAAACCGCATCGACAGGTTTATCTCCTGCAAACAAAATGCACGACGCATCCAAATCAATTGAGTTTTCGCCATCGCTGACTTTAAATAAGCCGCTCAATAAACCTTTTTTTTCGCTGGCTTGCTTGGCGTCCCAGCCTAAACCCATCACGACTTTTGTGAGCGTCGTACCAGATTCTTTTTCGAGTGAAATTTTCTGCCCTTTTTCGAGGTTAATCGCCATGATAATTTCCTAAACGTTTACGCCAAATGAAACAGCCAAGGGAGCTAAGCCGCCTGCAAAACCTTGACCGACGGCACGGAATTTCCAGTCGCCTGCGTTACGATACAATTCACCAAAAATCATCGCCGTTTCTGTTGAGGCATCCTCACTTAAATCGTAACGTGCTAACTCTACATTACCATCTTCATTTACCACGCGAATGTAAGCATTGCGAACTTGTCCAAAATTTTGTTTGCGTGTTTCACCTTCGTGAATGGTGACAGAAAAAACAATTCTATCAATGTCAGCGGGGATTTTTGATAATTCCACTTTGATGGTTTCATCATCACCTTCACCTGCACCCGTTTTATTGTCGCCGGCATGTTGCACTGCGCCGTCAGCAACAGTTTTATTGTTATAAAAACAAAAGTCGTTGTCGTTACGCACTTTACCGTCGGTTTTAAGTAAAAACGCATTAGCATCTAAATCGAATGCTGCGCCATCTGTTGAGCGTTCAGCCCAGCCTAAACCCACCGTCAATTTGTTCAAGTTTGGTGCTTCTTTACTTAGATTAACGTTGCCGCCTTTGCTTAATGAAATTGCCATTGTGTATGCTCCAAATTTATAAATTATCAATTTTAAAAACGCTTTCGCGTGCCGTTATTATGCGGGTGTAATGTTTAAAAACAAGGTGCATTTTTAAAACGTGGTAACGATTTTTTTACAATCTGTCAACGTAGTTTAGCAACAGATTTTCTGCTAAACTTTCGTCCGAATTCACAAGAAAAATAAAAACAAATGAACGAATACTAAAGCGCGGTTTAGCACTGAAAACCGCGCTTTTTTTGACTGTATTGTTTTGACCATCACCCTAGAGTAACCATGTCTGAAAGTTATTTACTTGAGCGCGATCCTGCGCTTGATATGTTAAAAGCCCCGCCGAATTCAATACACGCAGAGCAGTCTGTTTTGGGGTCGTTGATTATTGAAAATGGCGCGTGGGACACGGTGGCAGATAAATTGTCAGAAGACGATTTTTATTTGCGTTCACATAAACTTATTTTTCGCACAATTGCTCAATTAGCCGAGCAACAAATCCCGTTTGATATTATTACCTTGTCTGAATCCTTAAAATCGCAAGGGCAATTAGACGCGGTTGGTGGATTGTCTTATTTAATCGTATTGTCAAAAGACACACCTTGCGCGACGAATGTCGAAGCGTATGCCAATATCGTGCGTGATAAATCGATATTACGCCAGTTAATTCATGCAGGAACGACGATTGCTAATTCTGTCTATCATCCCGAAGGTCAAACAACACAAGAGCTACTCGAAAACGCCGAAAAATTGGTGTTTAAAATTGCTGAACAAACGCAAAAATCCAGTGAAGGCGGATTTGTCGGCATTCGAGCATTGGCGAAAAAAACAATTGAAAAAATTGAAATGCTCTCCGAACTCGATGGTTCAATTACCGGTGCATCCACAGGATTTGATGATTTAGATACGCTAACATCCGGTTTGCAACCTGCCGATTTAATTATCGTAGCTGGCAGACCGTCCATGGGAAAAACGACTGTGGCGATGAATATTGCTGAAAACTTTGCTATTAAAGGGGAAAAACCAGTTGCCGTTTTCAGTATGGAAATGCCTGGTGATGCGATTGTGATGCGGATGATGTCTTCATTAGGCGGGATTGAGCAACAGCGTGTGCGTTCTGGCGATTTAGACGATAACGATTGGCCACGTTTAACCATGGCGTTGACGATGCTCAACAATACTAAAGTTTTTATTGATGACAGCGCGGCGTTATCGCCCAGTGAAATTCGCGCGCGTGCCAGACGTTTAGCGCGTGAACACGGGCAATTAGGTTTGATTGTGGTGGATTATTTGCAATTGATGCAATCGCCAACCAGCGGCGAAAGTCGTGTGCAACAAATTTCAGATATTTCACGCGGTTTAAAAGCGTTAGCCAAAGAATTAAATGTGCCTGTTATCGCACTTTCACAGCTTAATCGTAATTTGGAACAGCG
>DALYHZ010000076.1:0-10209 GCA_031970635.1 Methylococcaceae bacterium
GTCTCGTCATTGCTTCGGTATCGTTGTATCCCAAAATTGCCGCAACATCTTTCGCCAAAAACCAAGATTCGTTGTTTTCGTCTTTGATTGCTCTGACGTTTGCGCCTTCAAAATTGAATGTTGTTAGTTGATTGTTCATTGCTGTTACTCCAAGAAATTGATTGCTTTGTGATTGGGGGCTTGTTGAAGATTGAGCGGTTTTCATTTGCTGTTCTCCACCCATGCCATGAATTTCTCAACGTGAATTACGACCTTTTTGCCAATGCGTGAAATTGCCCCCGAATCAGTCAAGCCGTTTTTGTCAGCGTGAAAAATGAAATGTCTCAAACTTGCCTCGGTAAAAGCAGGTTCTAATTCTGAAAGTTGTTTGATACTTGCGAATGTTGCCATTTTTAAATTCCCCTTAATCGTTGTGATTTATCGCCATCGCGGCGAGTGGGCATATTTGAGCGGTTTTGTTTTGGTTTGCGTGGAAAGTTCCATAGAACGCATGGAAAGTTAAACAACTTTCCATAACCGACTAGATAAAATGCGGCTTTGCAGGCATAAAAAAACCACCATCCAGTTTTGGATAGTGGTTTTGTGGGTTCGATAATCGCCGTCAACGGCGAATTTAAAAGTTAGGCTATGGCAAACGTCATCAACTCATCAATCAGCGGTGTTAATATCGCAACGTCCTTTCGATACACCTTACAATCAATCAAAAAGTTATAGCGGTAGGCTTCGGCACAAACGGTGATTGCGGTTAAGTGTGCCTCGTATTTATCAATATCGGTTTTAAATTCTGATTGCTCTACTAATTGTTCAAGCAATTTGTTTAATTTATGGGTTCTAGGATATGCGCCATATTTGCTTTTGGTTTCTAGCAGGTGCTTAAGCAATAATTCAAATAGCTGTTGAAAATGGAAGCAGTGCATAGCGCAATCTTCAATATCTGACTGTTCAGCAAAATCAATCATTACCGCGTGTTCCCACGCCTTACCGCCTAAGTTTTTGACGTTTTTGAAGTATGCTAATTTTTCGGTGTACATTTATTTATCCTTTAATTTTTTGTTCAAAATATCGTTTGCTTTGGCGAATCTTTTTGTGAGATTCGAAGCACTTAATCCATGAATTTTTTTTAAATCTTCATTTTCATCAATCCATTCTGCTATCATTCCTTGAGTTAATCGGTTTGAGTCAAAATATTTGAGCATTGCCGCAATAGTTAGCAGATAACTCGCCTCGCTTCTTTCACTCAACGGCTTTTCAGCAAGTGCAATGTCATTAGGTGGCACGGGTTCATCATCGTATTCACAATCGTCATCTGAATAAATTTTAAGTGCATTTTTTATAAAGTCATTATTGTCACCAATGTATTCGTTTTTATCCGTAGTAACATCAAACACAAATGGATTGCCTTTTGAATCTTTAAATAAAAAAGCATTGGTATACGGTGCTTTATCTTTAATTACCACTGCATAAATGTTTGCATGACCAATAACCTTTAGTCTTTCTTCATCACTTTTTAATAAAAAACAATCTCCGAAAGAGTTTGTGACTTCTTCATGAATTTCACCCGTTTTTAAGTCTTGTAACTTTCCGTAACCGTGATAATAAGCTCTAATCACGCGCCACCTCCAAAAATCTTACGATTCATAGACGCGACAACATTGCTAACATGACCATCGGACAAATGCGCGTACGTTTCACCATCGACAGGGTTTTGTGTCCCAATACTTCGGCAATTTCAGCCAGTGACGCGCCATCCATTGCAAGATAACTTGCTGTGCAATGTCGTAGGTCATGCCAGTGAAAATTATCTATTTCAGCTTTTGCCAATGCACTTAACCATGACTTTTTAAGCTCAATCGGTTGCTGCGGTTTTCGAGAACTGGGGAACAATAACGGGGTATCAATGCGCCTAATTTTGGCGTGTTCTTTGAGCAATTCCAATGCTAAACCTGATACAGGAACGCGCCGACGTTCACCATTTTTAGTTTCGTGCAAGATAATTACGCCACGTTGCAAATCAACATCTTGCCATTTCAAGCCCATAAGTTCACCTTGTCGCATTCCTGTTGCTAGTGCCAACACAACGCATGGATACAGCATAGTATTTTTCGATTCTTTGCAGGCTTCTAACAGTTTGGCGCGTTCGTTATCATCTAAAAATCGAACCCGACCTTTTGGTTGTTGCGGGGTGGTTACTTTCAAAATCGGATTATCAGAAATCCAACCCCATTTTTTTACCGCGATTGAAAAAGCATGAGACAGATTCTTAAGATACTTAGTCACTGTAGCGTTACTTTGCGGCATTGCCTCCAAGTGTTGACTAATGAGTTGCGGGGTAATCTCTGCTAACACCATGTAGCCGATTTGGTCGCGCCAAAAATTGAGCTTTTGAGTGCGTTCCTTTTGCTCGCGTTCGCTATAGGTTCTATCTTTGTTATTGGGTAAATATTCGGTGCAATAACGGTCGACTAAATCTGCCAGCGTGTGTTTTTTGGCTTCAATCGTTTTGAAATGACGACCTTCACGCATTGCGCTTTCTGTGTCTTGTATCCACTTTTGCGCGTCGGTTTTTCGTTTGAATGTTGCGCTTTGTAATGGGTAGCCTTTCAATCTAATTGTGACGGCGTAGCGTTTCGTGCCGTCATTAGCTGAACGTTCTATGATTCGTGCCATGATGTTGACCTCTAATTTTTTAGTCAAGCAATGGCGCATTTTGATATGATTACAACCGATTACTTAACCGTCGGGGTTAGTGGAATTTGAGGCTTGTTGACGTTGGCGCGTCGCAAGCCTTTTGTTTTTTTATATCTTGTCCGATAATCTCAAAATCAATCCTGTTATTAGTGCCACTTGCAGAAAACCGGCTCCAATTACCCAACGCACTAACTCTGCTTTTGATTCAGATATTTTTGCTTCCAGCTTCAATTCGGATTCGCGTAATTTTGCACTCAAAGTTAATTCTAATTCCTTCAAATCGCGCTTAGATGCCGTATCATCAAGTTTATGGTCATGTTCGATTTGCTCGCGTGTTGTATCAACAAATTTTGCGATTGCATCAATTTGTGCTTTTGCCTGTTGCTCTGGTACGCCAGCTTCTTTTAAAGAGTTAATCAATGCGTAAGTATCTATCGATATTGCTGTCATTATTTTTCCTTTTCGTTGAAAACCTTGTGTTTATCTAGGACACAGTATAAATCAATGCTCCATTTTTGCTCCATTCAATAATAAAAAATGACGATAAATGGCAACAAGTAACGATAAGGTTACTTTGTGAATATATTGAATTTATTAGATTTTATTATTGTAGTTTGTTTTGAATTATCGCTAAAAATACAGATTTCCGCCCTTTTAATGCGATGGTCGCGCGTTCGAATCGCGCACGAACTACCAAATAAATCAATGAGTTAGAATAAAATATAAGCCCTTTTTTATTGCCCGTTAAAAAAATGTCCCAATTTTGTCAAAATAAGAAAGAGAGAAAGAGGCGAAAGAAAAAGAACTCAGTGAATCTGAAAAAATGGTTCTGAATCATCAGACGAAGAATTATTAGATAGCAGCATTGAATACGATTGCAAAATCCCCGCAGAAGGTTTTAGTAATGTCACTTCGAACGGAAAAAATAGACATTTATACGCGCTCGTTTTAGCTTGTTCTAATGAAAGCTAGAAAATCAATGTCACTTCAAGAGACAACGTCACGTTATGGTGAAATTAGTTTGCCAGAAAATCGATGATGAATTTGTTTACAGTGAGATTTAATCGTTTAAAACTAGCAAAATACCACTAAAACCGCAAAGCAGGTTTAGTGGTTGCTGATTTACTTTACCGCTTTAAGATGCGCAACTGCACTTTTGGCATGAGTCGTTGCTTCACCAGGATGACCTAAATTTCCATGGTCTATGGCTTGTTGAAGTTCGAGGATAGCATCATTTAAGTGACTTTTTGATTTTCCTGTAGCAGAAACTGAATCTACTAATGCTTTATCTAAGGCTTTAGTGGCATATCTAACCAAATTAGACGCATTCCCAGATGAACCTTCTTTGATTGCCGCGTTTACATTATCTAACGCAGTGGTGGAATGGTCGTCAGCAAAAACACTCGTTGAAAGTAATAAACAAACCAAAATAAATGTAAATTTTTTCATAGATTCAATTTTAAAAATATCATTGAGAAACAACAAAGTGGTTCTAATTGAATGCGGTTTCATGCTTTTTTTAAAAGTCATAAACGCCAACAACCAAAACCGTAATTTTATTATTGATAATTTAACAAACAATTTGCTAATCACCAACGCAATTTAAAAATGTTGTTGCCATGACAAAACTACTTTAATTGCTTACCCATGTGTTCGTTCAAATTCGCGCATGAAAGCGACTAATTTATCGACACCTTCTTCACTCATTGCGTTATAAATACTCGCACGTAAGCCGCCAATTGTTCGATAACCCGCTAAATTGACTAAACCATTTTCTTTCGCTTTAGCCAAAAAGGTTTGCTCTAAATTTTTGTCGGCTAAAAGAAAAGGAATGTTCATACGTGAACGAACTGCTGACTCAACGTTATTTAAATAAAACGATGATGCATCAAGTACACTGTAAATTTTTTCAGCTTTACGAATGTTACGTTTTTCAACTTCTGCAATGCCACCTTGTTCTTTCAACCATTCCAATTCCAATCCCAGCATATACCAACTGTATGTCGGTGGTGTGTTGAAAATAGAATGAGCATTTGCTTGTAATTGGTAATCAAAAATTGACGGAGTGAAAGGATGTGCGTGACCAATTAAATCGTCGCGTACGATAACAATTGTAATGCCAGCGGAACCGAGATTTTTTTGTGCGCCAGCGTAGATAATGCCAAATTGATTCACATCAATGGGGCGAGAACAAATATTCGACGACATATCTGCAACTAATGGGATGTCACCTATTTCGGGTGGACTTTGAAATTCTACACCACTAATCGTTTCATTTGCGGTGTAGTGCAAATAAGCCACGTCTGAATCGAATTGCCACTCTGCACGCGCTGGAATATGCGTAAAACCTTCTTTTTCTGAGCTGGCGGCAACTTGAACTTCGCCATAACGACGCGCTTCAACAATGGCTTTTCCTGACCATTGTCCTGTATGCACATAAGCAAATTTGGCATTATCTCGTCCTAAATTCAAAGGCACAGCCGCAAATTGTCCCGTCCCGCCACCTGCTAGAAATAGCACTTTGTACGATGCTGGAATATCGAGTAATTCACGCAAATCAGATTCAGCCTGCTCAACAATACTTTCAAATTCTTTGCTGTGATGTCCCATTTCCATAACGGAAATGCCCGTGGCATGCCACTCTAATAATTCATCACGCGCTTTTTTTAATACCGATTCAGGTAATGTGGCAGGTCCTGCACCAAAGTTGTAAACCCTACTCATTTTGTTCTCCTCTCAATTTTTCGTAAAACTTCTTTTCCCAACGGTAAGAGAAAACTAGCTCAAAGTAAAACAACAAAATTCGATGAAACTATCTATCAATTTGATATTTATTTTTTAGATGCACTCATCTAAAAATATTGATTTTTAAAGATTATTTTTCTCATATACTTTTCGCCGAACACGGTAAAACAACCTTAGTTTTTCAAAAGAAAGAGGCATTGCAATATGAGCAGTTTTGGTTATCAAAATATCGAATTAGATTGGGGCGTTGATGATTTAGTCATAAAAATGCGCCAACTACGCGAACAATCGAGTGAAACGCAACTTCGCAATCCAAAATTACCTTCAAGCAAAAAGTTACAACACATTATCGACGGATTAGGCGCGGCAATGTTTCCACGTCGATTAGGTCCGCCCGATTTAAACAATAATGGCATTGATTCTTTTGTTGGACATACATTCAATACCATGCTGTTTGAACTCTATAAACAAATCCATTGTGAATTGCAGTTCATTTCTGAAAATCTAACTGATAAAGAAGCGCATGCACAAGCTGTTGTGATTACTCGTGCTTTTGCGTCTAAATTGCCCGAAGTTAGAGCAACGTTAGATACCGATATTAACGCAGCCTATGAAGGTGACCCTGCGGCAAGAGTGGCTTACGAAGTATTGGTTTGTTATCCCGGTATAAAAGCTGTTATTCATTATCGGTTAGCGCATATTCTCTATAAATTAGGCGTTCCGTTAGTTGCCAGAATTATTTCTGACATCGCGCATTCTGTTACCGGCATCGATATTCATCCGGGCGCACAAATTGGCGATAGTTTTTTTGTTGACCATGGCACGGGGGTTGTAATTGGCGAAACGTCGATTATCGGGCGACATGTGCGAATTTACCAAGCCGTTACGTTAGGCGCGAAAAGTTTTCGTAAAGATGAAGATGGTATTCTTGTCAAAGGCGAACCTAGACATCCCATTATTGAAGATGACGTGGTTATTTATGCGGGTGCTACAGTTTTAGGTCGTATCACAGTTGGTAAAGGTTCAAGCATTGGTGGCAATGTTTGGCTAACACACAGTGTTCCACCGCACAGCAACATCAGCCAAGCAAAAGCTAGGAATGAATTGTTTAGTCATGGAACAGGAATATAGAAAAGTACAAATTCAAAATGTCAGAATTTGGCATTTGAATTTAGAAACCACAGTACGGCCTTCAGTTGCGTTTTATAATATGCACGATGAAGTCGAACGATTGGTTAATGTTGTGAGACAGATTCAACGTGGCAACGATTTTTAAACCTGAAACGTCACATTTTGCTTACAACTTAAATTACTAGGATTATTATGCAACCAAGCACAGCAACTACATTAAATTCAACGATAAGCATCCCTAGAAGTCACCGTGAAATTCCATTCAATTACACGTCATCAAACGATTGGCAAATTGTCTCTTTTTTGTTGGGTTCTGAAATTGCTGACACGTTAGAAGACTTACGCGGTTTGCGTGTAACGGGGCGTTCGGCGCGATTATTGATGCCTTTTTTTGGTGAAATTTTAATTTATCGCCGCAATCCGTATCTTTTTCAAGAATTACTCGCCTCAGCTGGCAGACGCAAACGCATGTTTGAAAATGCGGAAAAACACCTAGACATTATTGACCGAAATACGGGGGGCAATGAGCAAGTCAAAAAAGTGGTGCTTGCATCACGTCAGTTGCTGGCAGATTTTCGCAGTGATGTAAAAAATATCCCTTGGCTACGTCGCAGAATGAAAAAAGAATTAGGCGCGGTGATTGGTGTAGACAACGTGTTGGTTGACCCATTTTCGTTTGTTTCACACGCTACCGACGCAACCGATTGGCGTTTATATTTGCCTGTTGCCGTTGTGATGCCTGATAAAGAAGAACAGATTGCGCCGTTATTAACAGCCATTGCAGATATGAATTTAAAAGCGATTCCACGCGGCGGCGGTACAGGATTAACAGGTGGTGCAATTCCCTTGCGTTCAAATTGCGTCGTGATTAACACCGAAAAACTCAATCGTATTCGCGGCACACAAGATATGAGTTTTCATCTTTGGGATGGCAAAACCGAAATCGCGCCTGTGCTTGAAGTGGAAGTAGGCGTAATTACTGAACAAGCGCATCAATACGCAAGTCGTCGCGGTTTAGTTTTCGCTACTGACCCAACGAGCGCGTGGGCTTCGACAATTGGTGGCAATATCGCTGAAAATGCAGGCGGTAAATGTGCAGTGCGTTGGGGAACGTGTATTGATAATTTGATTTCGTGGCAAATGGCAATGCCTAACGGAAAACGTTGGGAAGTTCACCGCACAGACCATCAATTACGAAAAATTTTGCCCGACGATGATGTGACGTTTGAAGTCACTGACGACAGCGGCGAATTGATTAAAAAAGTCGTTTTAAAAGGCAGTGAAATTAGAAAAAAAGGCTTATGGAAAGACATTACCAATAAAGCATTAGGCGGTGTTCCTGGATTGCAAAAAGAAGGCACAGACGGGTTAATTACGTCAGCGAAATTTATTTTGTATCCAAAATATGAAGCAACACGCACGATTTGTTTGGAATTTTTCGGACAAAACATGGACGAAGCCAGCCGCGTGATTATTGAATTGTCGAAAACCTTTCCATTCCCTGATAACGGCGAAGACACGCTCATTGCGCTAGAACATTTCGACGATGAATATGTGCGAGCAATTGATTACCAAGTGAAATCGAGCCAATTCAAAACGCCAAAAGCCGTTTTACTCATCGATATTGCAGGGCATTCACCTGAACAAACCCAAAATGGCATCAATAAAATTCGCGCCATTTTAGAAAATTATCCCAACACCAAACTTTTTGAAGCCAAAGACGAAGCAGAAGCTGAACGTTTTTGGGCTGACAGAAAACGTTTTGGCGCAATTGCAAAGCGTACCAATGCGTTCAAAATGAACGAAGACATTGTGATTCCGCTTGAGGCTTTGCCAGAATTTTCACGTTATATCGATGAGGTGAACATTCAAGAAGAACGTTACGCGCAATTAAAATTTTTAAACCGCGCCGCGTCGATTATTCATCATCCGCCGCTTGAAAAAAATCCTGCTTCATTTGGCGAACGTGCAAATCTTGCTTTAGAACTTTATGAAAATTCGAAAAAATCATTAGAGACGGCAGACGAAAAAACGTTGCGTGAATTGTCTGTTTTGACGCAATTTCGACAAGCATTTGCCGAATTGGCGCGTGGTTTTCCCAAAATTATTGAAACTATTGAACACGCCTATCAAGAAGTGCGTGACCGTCGCATTGTGTTAGCCACGCACATGCACGCAGGCGATGGTAACGTGCATGTGAATTTGCCGATTCTTTCTAACGACCGCGATATGCTCAAACGTGCTGATGAAGTGATTGATGAGGTCATGCACAAAGTTATCAGTTTAGAAGGCGTAGTTTCGGGCGAACACGGAATTGGCGTAACAAAACTTAAGTATTTAGACAAAAAAACGCTTGATGCGTTGCGCGCTTATCGCAATGAAGTTGACCCATCGGGTTTGATGAACCCAGGGAAATTAGACGATTTCCACGTTCTCGAACATATTTTCACACCATCATTTAATTTGCTCGGTTTAGAAGCGCGAATTCTTCAACATGGACAACTTGAAGAATTAGCCAACAAAATCGCCCATTGTGTGCGTTGCGGAAAATGCAAACCGGATTGTGGCGTGTTTTATCCAACAGGCAGTTTGTTTTATCACCCGCGTAACAAAAATTTAGCAATTGGCGCGATTATCGAAGCCTTGTTATTTGATGCTCAACGCGAATATTCAACGCGCTTTGAATTACTCAAATATCTTGAAGAAGTGTCTGACCACTGCACAACGTGTCATAAATGCGCTAAGCCTTGCCCAGTGAATATCGATACCGCAGAAGTGTCTATTTTAGAGCGGCAAATTTTGGCGGATTGGGGTTATAAAAACACGCCTATCGCAACCAAAATGACATTACGTTATTTAAACAGCGGTTCGCCAACTTTCAATAAAGTGTTTCGCGCGGTTGTGCTTCAAGCGGGACTGGCTGGGCAACAACTCGCACATAAAGTGGCAGAGCCATTAAAACCGAAAAAAGGACAATTCAAACATTATCCATTGCAATTACTCGGCTCGCCGATGCCCTCTGTGCCATCAAAAACACTGCGTGATTTATTGCCCGCTTGTAACGATGACCAAGTGTTAGTGTTTGAACCCGAAGAAGAAGCAGAACGCACCGTGTTTTATTTCCCGGGTTGTGGTTCTGAACGGATGGTTTCAACCATTTCAATGGCAACGATTCATATTCTTTCAAAATTAAAAACACGTTTGATTTTGCCACCGCCCTTTTTATGTTGTGGATTTCCCGCGCAGGCAAATGGTTTGAGCGAATTACATTCTCAAAATAATTTGCGTGTAACCATTTTACTCAATCAAATTCGAGACATGTTCACGCATTTAGATTTTGATGGTTGCATTGTGACTTGTGGAACGTGTCGAGAAGGCTTGAACGAAATGGAAACGGCAAAATTATTTGGTGGGCGATTGGTTGATTTAAGTCGTTTTGCACTCGAACAAGGACTAACACTAGAAGGCGAAGTTGTTAGCAAATCCTATTTGTATCACACACCTTGCCATGATTCGCTAGATGGAAAAGCCTTAGAAGTGATGGAAAAATTAGGCGGATTTGGTGACGTGACCACCGTGCCGGATTGCTGTAGAAGCGGGAACAATGTCGCTATCACGTCCTGATATTACGGGTGCAATGCTTCA
>DALYHZ010000077.1:0-10175 GCA_031970635.1 Methylococcaceae bacterium
GATTCAACGTGCTGTCATTGAAGGCGATAAAGAAACGGGTGTGACAATTATGCAAATTGTCAAAAAGCTCGACGCAGGCGATATGTTGCATAAAGAAGTTTACGCCATTAAATCGACCGATACGTCTGCGATTGTGCATGACGAATTATCAAAATTGAGTGCGATAGGTTTAGAAAAAGTATTAGCGCAAATCGAAAGCGGTAAAGTTTACGCTGAAGCGCAAGATGAAAATCGCGTCACTTATGCGGCGAAATTAACCAAAGAAGAAGCGGTAATTGATTGGACACAATCTGCTGAAGTTTTGGTGCGAAAAATCCATGGCTTAAATCCGTGGCCCGTTGCACACACGCTTTATGACGGCAAAATCATGAAAATTTGGCAAGCCGAAGTGTTGCGAGAAAAAACGCATTTACCCGCTGGGCAAGCGCGTTGCACACATAAAACGTTAGATATTTCGACAGGTGATGGGTTTGTGAGAATTCATGAATTGCAATTACCGAATGGAAAACGTATGAGTGCATCGGCATTTTTAGCCGCACACGATTTAAATGGCGTGCAATTGGGATGAATACACGACTTGTTGCGGCTCGTACATTAGTGCGAGTGTTAGACGGTGGGCAATCGCTCACCGTCGCTTTAGAACAAATATTACCAACCCTTGATAATCCCCAAGATAAAGCCTTTGTACAAGCCGTTTGTTACGGCGTATGTCGTTATTACCATCGCTTGCAATTCATTTTGTTACAGCTTCTCGACAAACCCATTAAAGACGCTGAAATTTACGCGCTGGCGTTAGTTGGTTTGTATCAATTGGCATTTATGCGTGTGAAACCGTACGCCGCAGTTTCTGAAACCGTCTTGGCTACTCGCAAAAAATCGTGGGCAAAACCGTTAATCAACGCCTTATTACGCCGTTATTTGCGCGAACAAGAAAATCTTGAATTACAAGTTAATTTAAATCCCATTGCTTTACACAGTCATCCGAAATGGTTAATTTCGCGCGTGGAAAACGATTGGGGAAATGAAAAAGCGGCGCAAATTTTTCAAGCCAATAATCAATTTCCCCCCATGGTATTGCGTGTAAATCAGTTGCAAACAACGCGCGAAAGTTATCTTCAACAATTAGCGGCATTAGAAATTGAATCGGAAGCAATCGAAAATTGTCCTGCGGCGATTCGCTTAGTAAAACCTGTTGCCGTTACGTCTTTACCAAATTTTGAAAAAGGGATGGTTTCGGTTCAAGACACATCGGCGCAATTCGCTGCTGGTTTACTGGAATTGAAAGCAGGGCAACGTGTTTTAGATTTATGTGCCGCCCCAGCGGGAAAAACAGCGCATATTTTAGAATCTCAACCGAATTTAGATTGCGTTGCCGTTGATATTGATGCAACGCGAATGCAACGTGTGGAAACAAATTTAAAGCGGCTTAATTTATCCGCCACGTTAATTGTTGGTGATGCCACGCAACCTGAAAGCTGGTGGGATGGCAAATTATTTGACCGAATTTTAGTTGATGCCCCTTGTTCGGCATTGGGCGTTATTCGTCGCCATCCGGATATTAAAATTTTGCGCCGCGCAGATGATTTGATTGCGCTACCCACGTTGCAATACGCCATTTTAAACGCTGCATGGTCGATGCTCGCTGAAGATGGATTATTGGTTTACGCGACGTGTTCAATCTTAAAAGCAGAAAACGAAAACCAAATTGCGCGATTTTTGACGGAAAATGCTAACGCGCAAGAAATCCCTTTTGATACAAATCCGGCAAAATATGGCTGGCAAATTTTAACTAGCGACCAAGAGGGGGACGGTTTTTATTATGCACGGCTACGTAAAATCAGTTTAACGGCATAGTAATTGCTGTCATGTTCATCATTATTTTCCTTTTTGGTGTGTTTTTTAGTTTCACATTATTTTTATAGAGAAATCTCATGAATAAATCTAAGACCAATTCAACTTTTGAAGCCTTTTTAGAACAGGCTCAACAGCAAAAAATGGACATTATAGAATTGTTAGCGGCTGGCGAATTATTAACGCCGATTCAGCAAATTGAATTGTATGAAACATGGATTAAACACAATGATTCACTCGTCAGATATGCCGCTTATTTTAATTTGGCTATCATTTTAGATCAGCAACGTTTTCCTGAAAAAGCCGAACACGCTTATCGCGAATCTGTACGAATCCATCCCGATTTTATTCAAGGACAATTTAATTTGGGCGCATTACTCGAACGCAGCAATCGAATTGAAGAAGGCTTAAATCAATGGCGAGGTATTATTTCAAAATATGAATATGCCGCGCTTTCAGACGATGATAAAAAGACATACATTCTTGCCTTAAATAGTTTGGGGCGTGTGTTAGAAGTTGAACGACAATTCCACGAATCAGAAGAATTTTTAACACGGAGTTTATTGCTAAATCCCGACCAACCGAAAGTGATTTCGCATTGGGTGCATTTGCGTCAAAAACAGTGTGAGTGGCCTGTTTATAAACCGCTTTTAGGTGTCTCAAAAGCGTCTATGATTGCGGGTACATCGGCATTAGCCATGCTCAGCGCGTCAAATGAGCCACAAGAACAATTAGAAAATTCGCAAAGTTTTGTCAAAGAAAAAGTTAATACGAATTTGCCGAGTTTAGTTGAAAACCAAGCTCCTTATCATCACGAAAAATTACGCATTGCTTATTTGTCATCAGATTTTCGTACCCACGCTGTTTCGTTGCTAACGGTGGAATTATTTGAATTGCATAACCGTGATAAATTTGAAATTTACGGATTTTGTTTTACACCGCCAGATGATTCGCCATTAAGAGCGCGAGTTATCAGCGCGATGGATCATTTTATTTCCGTTTACGATATGAGCGACGAAGAAGCGGCGCGTTGCATTCGCTCACATGAAATTGACTTACTTATTGATTTACAAGGTTTAACGTCAGGAGTACGACCAAATATTTTGGCATATCGCCCTGCACCTGTGCAGGTCACTTATTTAGGTTTCCCCGGCACAACGGCATTACCCAATATTGATTATGTGATTGGCGATGAATTTTTAATTCCACCCGAATTGGCAACCTATTTCACAGAAAAACCGTTGTATATGCCGCATGTTTTCCAAGTGTCAGATAGAAAACGTCCGGTCGGCGAAAAACCAACTCGCGCGAGTTGCGAATTACCCGATGAAGCATTTGTTTTCTGTTCATTCAATAACAATTACAAAATTACCGAAGAGATGTTCGCGTGTTGGATGCGAATTTTAAAACGTGTACCAGACAGCGTCTTGTGGCTACTCGCAGATAACGAATGGGCGCATGACAACATGGTAAACACCGCAATTGCGCATGGCATTGCTAAAGAAAGGTTAATTTTCGCCTCGCGTGTCACACCGGCTGATTATTTGGCGCGTTATCAAATTGCGGACATATTTTTAGACTGCACGCCATTTAATGGCGGTACAACGGCAAACGATGCGTTATTTATGGGCTTGCCTATCTTAACGTTGACAGGCAAAACATTTGCCTCACGCATGGCGGGAAGTTTGCTGCATTCACTGAGTTTGGATGAGTTAATTACTTACACGCTCGAAGATTACGAAGAAAAAGCCGTCGAACTGGCGGCAAATCGCCCTCATGTTCTTGAATTACGTCGTAGCATTGAAGCCCGCCGTTCAACTTGCCATTTATTTGACATGCCTAAACAAGTGCGAGACCTCGAAGGCTTATTAGAACAAGCCATTAAACAAGGGATTCCGAATAAACAAATCGGACAAATTTCGTCAACACCTATTTTGGCAACGGATTATGCGCTTTTAAGTTTGTTTTATGGCATTGTGATTCGCATGAAACGCAAACCTAAGCAAAACAGTCAGCCACATATTCATGCTGATTTTCAAGGTGCAACAGCACGCATCACTTTGAATCCGTGCGAAGTGACACAAAGTAATTTACCCAAAAAACAAGAGCGTTTAGCTTTGGCGTGGGTGGAAATTCACCAAGACGACTTGCTGGCGAATTGGGATTTAGTAAACCATGGGCAAGAGCCTGTGGTAATTGAAGCGTTGAAATAACAAACCATCAAAATTTTAGGAGATATGAAATGAAATCATTTTTACACGTTGGCTGTGGTCCAAAACATAAAGATCAGACCACCAAAGGATTTAATACGGATGAATGGCAAGAAATTCGTTTTGATATTGACGAATCGGTTAATCCGGATTTAGTTGGCACCATGACAGATATGAGTTCTGTTGCCAGCGAATCGGTTGATGCGGTTTTCTCTAGTCACAATATTGAACATTTGTATCCACATGATGTGCCTGTGGCATTAGGTGAGTTTTTGCGTGTACTTAAACCCGATGGTTTTGTCGTCATTACTTGCCCTGATTTACAGTCAGTCTGTGCGTTGGTTGCAGATGATAAATTGACTGAGGCGGCATATACCTCGCCAGCAGGTCCGATTGCACCATTGGATATTTTATATGGTTATCGACCAGCAATGGAACGAGGCAATTTATTCATGGCTCACCGTTGTGGTTTTACTAAAAAAACCTTAACCGCAGATTTACAACTTGCAGGATTTGCTGTGATTGGCGTTGCTGTGAGAGCCGATCATTTTGATTTATGGGCAATTGCGACTAAAAAGGAAATATCAGAAGATGAATTCATGGAATTATTTCATTCACAATTAGGCTAAAGATAAATTCTTCTAATCGTCCTACAAATTTGGTTTTTCAATGAAAACGTATCAACACATTTTGCTTGCTGTCGATTTCTCATCACAAACGGAAGTTATTGTTAATCGTACATATGACATCGCGCAGCAAAACAGCGCGAAATTGAGCATTGTTCATGTTCTCGACAATATTCCAATGCCTGATACCAGTTACGGCACTATTATTTCGCTGGAAGATGAAACAGATAATGCGTTGCTTGAACAGGAAAAAGCCAAACTTAATCAAATCGGCGAGCGTTTAAATATTCCAGAAAATCAACGCTGGTTGATTTGGGGTTCGCCGAAACAAGAAATTGCTGAACTTGCCGAAAAGGAACAAGTCGATTTAATTGTTGTCGGGTCACATGGAAGACATGGTTTGGCATTATTGTTTGGTTCAACAGCAAACGGTGTCTTGCATCACGCACCCTGTGATGTGCTTGCGGTTCGATTAAAATAGAAAAACGACGGTTAAAAACATGTTTAACGCTATGAAGTTAGGAACTAAATTAGTCACAAGTTTTGTGATTGTCGCCACAATCGGTCTGATTATCTGCGTCATTGGCATATTTAACATGAGCCGGTTGGATAATTATGTTGATAAGGTTTATAGCAAGGATTTACGCGGCTTATCTTATGTTAAAGAAGCACAAAGTACGCGATTACGTGCGGCGCGTGATTGGCGAAGTGCTTTACTTGCAACAACCCCAGAAGAAAAACGCAAAGCGGTGGAGTCCGTCAAAAAAAATATTGCATCCTACGAGGAGAGCATACACAAAGGAGGCGATTTATTTGACGATGTGTCATATAAAAAGTTAGTGCAAGAGATTTATGATGCGACACCAGAATGGGAACGTTTAACGTTGCAAGTCACTAGTTTGATTATCGAACAAAATTTAATGCAACAAACGCCCGAATTAACGGCGATTCTTAAAGCACAACAACCCCTCGCAAAAATTATCGACGGAAATATAAGTAAACTCACAGAAGCAAAAGAATTTGCCTCTGAAGAGACAGCTAAAGAATCTAGCGAATTATATTCGCTGAATTTTGTTGTCATGAGCGTATTAGTCACGCTTGGTTTTATTACCAGTGTTGCGATTGGAATGCTTTTTTCACGTTATTTAACCAAACAATTAGGCGGCGAATTAAATGATGCTATTGATGGCGTTAAAAAATTATCCGCAGGAGATTTTTCAGGCAAATTGAATATCAAAACAGGCGACACGAGCAGTTTGCTCTACACATTAAAAATCATGCAAGACACCATCACTAGCTTCATTGAAGCCCAACGTTCCATGGCAAAAAAACATCACGATGGTTTTATTAGTGAAAAAATGGAAACATCAAAATTTCAAGGTGCTTATCGTGAAATGGCGCAAGAAATCAATGAAGTAGTCCAATCGCATATCGCTGTAAAAATGCAAATCGTTGATGTGGTAACACAATATGCACAGGGTAATTTTGAACCTGATTTTGAACGTTTACCTGCCGAAAAAGCAAAAATTACAGCGGCGATGGATGCTGTGAAAGCCTCACTACTTGAAATTAACAGTGAAATCAAAATGCTTGTGACAGCCGGCGCACAAGGCGATTTCTCAAAACGTACAGAGGCAAATCATTTTAATTTCATGTTCAAAGACATGCTCGAAAACTTGAATACATTAGTTGAAACATGTGATGGCGCATTTAGCGATATATTGCGAATGTCTGACGCATTAGCGCAAGGCGATTTAACGCAAAAAATTACTAATGATTATCTAGGAACCTTTGGACATGCAAAGGATTCGATGAATGATACTGTTGAACATTTAAAAACATTAGTCGGCGCAATTAAAGAATCCAGCGATGCGATTAGTGTAAATGCAAAAGAAATTGCCGCCGGTAATAACGATTTATCTCAACGCACGGAAAAACAAGCCTTAAATTTAGATGAAACGGCAACCACTATGAATGCACTTACGGCGACTGTGCAGAAAAATACGGACAGTGCTGAACATGCTAATGAGATGGCACTTGCCTCTTCAGATATTGCGAGTAGGGGCGTAAATATTGTTGCTAAAGTTGTTAGCACCATGGAAAACATTAACGAATCGTCTTGTAAAATCGTCGATATTATTTCAGTGATTGATGGCATTGCTTTTCAATCGAACATTTTAGCGTTAAATGCGGCAGTTGAAGCGGCAAGAGCTGGTGAGCAGGGACGGGGATTTGCTGTTGTCGCAACAGAAGTGCGTAATTTATCGCAAAGAGCCGCTATTGCCGCAGGTGAAATTAAAAACTTAATCAGTGATTCCGTGGAAAAAGTTTCAGACGGTACAGAACTTGTTGCCATAGCCGGAAAAACGATGGAAGAAATTGTCGCTTCCATTCAAACCGTCAGTAAAACGATTGGTTCAATTACCACTGCATCGAATGAACAAAATGAAGGCATTCAACAAGTTAATTTTGCTATTCGACAAATGGATGAAGTAACACAACAAAATGCGGCATTAGTCGAACAAGCCGCTTCTGCGGCATCGTCGCTTGAAGAACAAACTCGCAAATTAACGCATACCGTTGATAATTTTAAAATGCGTGACAGTTTTGTTATTTAGGCAAGTAAAAATCACAGGGATAATACATGTTTAACCATTTGAAATTAAGGACAAAATTAGTTTCGAGTTTTCTTATCGTGGCATTGATTGGTTTAATTGTGTGTGTTATTGGCATTGTGAATATGAACCATCTTAATGGCTATATTGACAGAATGTACTATAAAGAATTACTTGGCGTAGCACATTTGAAAGAAATGAAAAGTGCGCGTTTAGATGCAGGTCGCCGTTGGCGTGATGCGTTGCTTGCCAAAACGCCAGAAGAAAAACGGAATTATGCTGAATTAGCCAAAAAAAATATTACGCTTTATAAAGAGGAATTACATAAAAGCACCGAATTGTTTTATGACGAAAAAGGAAAAAAATTAGCCTTAGACATTTATAACGTTACAACAGAATGGGAAAAATTAACGTTACAAATGGTCAACTTAATCGTGACGCAAAATTTAATGGAGGCAACACCTGAATTTACTGCACTTCGTAAAATTCAAGAGCCGATTGGTAAAGTGATTGATACCAAAATAAATGAACTGGATTTGCTTAAAAGTGAATATGCTGAAAATACGGTGCAAGAATCCGCACAAGCCTATTTCAATAATGTCATTTTAATGAATACGTTAATTACTTTCGGATTTATTGCCAGTGTAACGATAGGGATACTTTTTTCGCGCTATTTGGCAAGTCAAGTCGGTGGTGAATTAACTGATGCAATCAGAGAAATCAAAAAAGTGTTAGCTGGTGATTTTTCTGGCACTGTGCATGTTAAAAAAGGCGATACGACCAGTTTGCTTTATTCGTTAAAAATAATGCAAGAGACGATTTTGGGTTTTATTGATTCACAGCGACAAATGAGCCGAAAACACCACGAAGGTTTTATTAGTCAAAAAATGGATGAGGCACAATTTCAAGGCGCGTATCGTGAAATGGTGCAAGAAATTAACGATTTAATTCAGTCACATATCTCATTAAATATGCAGGTGGTGGATGTTGTTATGCAATATGCACAAGGTAATTTTACGCAAGATATAGCGCGTTTACCGGCTGAAAAAGCAAAAATAACGTTAGCGGTTGATGCGGTAAAAATGTCATTGCTTGATATAAATAGTGAAATCCAAATGCTTGCAACAGCTAGCGCACAAGGTGATTTTTCAAAACGTAGTGATACGACACGTTTTAAATTCATGTTTCATGAAATGCTCACGCAACTAAATCAATTAGTTGAAAGCTGTGATATTGGATTTAACGATGTATTACGCATTGCTAATGCGTTAGCGCAAGGGGATTTAACGCAAAAAATTACCCATGATTATCCGGGTACTTTTGGAAAAACAAAAGAGGCGATGAATGATACGGTCGCGCATCTAAAAATATTAGTTGCCAAAATACAAGAAGCTAGCGATACCATTCTCACCAATGCAAAGGAAATTGCAGTAGGCAATAACGATTTGTCTGAACGAACTGAAGAACAAGCCGCGAGTTTGGAAGAAACGGCGGTGAGTATGCAAGAACTCACATCAACCGTGCAACAAAATAGCACTCATGCAGAATGTGCCAATGAAATGGCACTCACTTCTTCACAGGTGGCAATTAAGGGGGTTGCTGTGGTAGAAAAAGTGATTTCTACCATGGAAGACATTAACAAAGCCGCTCAAAAAATTGTCGATATTATTTCTGTCATTGACAGCATTGCATTTCAAACCAACATCTTAGCGTTAAATGCTGCCGTTGAAGCGGCAAGAGCTGGCGAGCAAGGGCGAGGATTTGCTGTCGTCGCGTCTGAAGTGCGTAGTTTAGCGCAACGTTCTGCGGCGGCGGCAGGTGAAATCAGAGATTTAATAGGTGATTCTGTTGAAAAAGTTACAAGTGGTACAGAACTTGTTGCAATAGCTGGTAAAACGATGGAAGAAATTGCCGCCTCCATTCAAAATGTAACGGACACTATCACACAAATTACAGCGTCCTCTGTCGAGCAAACAGCGGGCATCGAACAGATGAATCAGGCAATTGAACAAATAGATGATGTAACACAACAAAATGCGGCATTAGTTGAACAAGCAGCGGCAGCGACTGAATCGTTAGAAGATCAAACGCAAAACCTGATGAGTATGGTAAATAATTTTAAAATAAATAGCGTTTCTACTTGCGCTTAAAGATGAATATGTTTCTAGGAGAATAGAATGTTTAAAAATATGAAACTGGGGTCAAAACTCATTGCCAGTTTTGTAGCCGTTGCGATGGCTGGCTTGCTTGTTTGTGTTGTCGGCGTGTTTAACATAAGTAAACTTGATGATTATATCGATAAAATTTACGGTAAAGATTTGTTGGGGCTTTCGTATATCAAAGAAGCAAAAATAAGTCGACTTCAAGTCGCACGCGAATGGCGAAGTGCTTTAATTGCAACAACGCCGGAAGAAAAACGTAAATATGCGGATTCAGCTTTAAAAAATATTGATTTACTCAAAGAGAATTTACAAAAAGCAAGTGAGTTGTTTTATCTTGAAAACAGTAAAGTATTAGTGAAAGAAATTAACGCTGTAATGCCGGAATGGGAACGTTCAACACGCCAAATGCTGAAAATTATTGTCGATGAAAATCTGCAACAAAAAACGCCTGAGTTTGATACTTTCCTTAAAGGTCAAACTTCGGCGGGTAAAGAAATTGACGATAAAATAAGTCAGTTAGCATTAGCAAAAGAAATTGTTTCCAAGCAAACCGCGCAAGACGCAAACGATACCTATCGTCATAGTTTAATTCTTATGCTGGTTTTAATTCTGCTCAGCTTTATTGTCAGTGTGATTATCGGCATTATTTTTTCACGTTATTTAATCAAACAATTAGGCGGTGAATTAGTTGATGCGGTTGAAGAAGTCAAA
>DALYHZ010000078.1:0-10126 GCA_031970635.1 Methylococcaceae bacterium
CGGGTGCTATGGCATTTAGAAAAAGGTGTACAAACATTTAAACGTTTTTTTGGTTTTGAACCTAAAGGATGTTGGCCATCTGAAGGCTCAGTGAGTGAAGAAACAATTAAAATTTTGGGGAATTTTGGTTTTGATTGGGTTGCAAGCGGCGGTTCGGTTTTAGGTAACAGTTTAAACCATGCAGAAAATACGAGACCAGAAAGCACTTACCATCCATTTCAATTAAAAAATAATAGCATTCGTTGTTTTTTTCGTGATGATGGCTTGTCGGATTTAATCGGGTTTCAATATTCAAAATGGCATGCAGATGATGCTGTAAGTGATTTGATTCATCATTTGGAAAATATTGCAGACCGTGAAATTCCTGATGCCGTTGTTTCAATTATCATGGATGGTGAAAACGCATGGGAATATTTTCCTGAAAATGGCATTTACTTTTTAAGCGCGCTTTACCGTCGCTTATCAAATCACCCACGCATTCAACTCACTACGTTCTCAGAATGTGTCAAACAAAATGTTGCCGCAAAACCATTACAAAAATTAGTGGCTGGCAGTTGGGTTTACGGCACATTCTCAACCTGGATTGGCGATACGGATAAAAATCGCGGTTGGGATATGTTAGGTGAAGCAAAAAAAATGTTCGATCATGTTATGGCAACAAAAGAATTGGATGCCGAATTACGCGAAAAAGCCGATTTACAACTTGCTGTTTGCGAAGGTTCAGACTGGTTTTGGTGGTTTGGTGATTATAATCCCAGCGATGCGGTTAGCAGTTTTGAAAAACAGTTTCGTTTAAATTTAGCTAATTTATATTACCTACTCGGTGAAAAACCACCTGCGTATTTAGCTCTTTCATTTACACAAGGCTCAGGTGCGCCTGCTATGGGAGGAACAATGCGACAAGGTACAGAAAATTAACTCGGAAACACAAACGTGAAAGCGACTTTAAACCAACGCCATGCTGGCGTGTTATTACATATTACTTCGTTACCCAGTCGAGATTTAGGAGAAGATGCGTATCGTTTTGTTGATTTTTTACAAGAAGTTGGCGCAAAAGTGTGGCAAGTTCTGCCGCTGGGCATTACGCATGATGATGGCTCACCGTATCAATCACTTTCTGCCCATGCTGGAAATCCAGCGTTAATTTGCTTTAAATCATTGATGGCGCAAGGCTGGTTGGAAAATGACGCTTATTGCGAAGCGTGCCAAGGCACAGACACTTTTCGTTGTACATGTTTACTTCAAAAAGCCTTTGCTGGTTTTCAAGAACGCGCAACGCCAGCACAACAATATGATTTTTCTCATTTTTGTGCCATAAACCAATTTTGGTTAGATGATTTTGCGTTGTTTAGAGTTTTACGGCAAAAATTTGAGCATCAAAGTTGGAACAACTGGCCAGAAAATTTTAAAAATCGCCATCTTGCCGCTTTAAATGATGTTCGTTTTTTTCTAAAAACACCATTAGAGGCGGTGAAGTTTGAACAATATATTTTCTTCAAACAATGGACTGCATTAAAAACTTATGCAAATGAACGTGGCATTTTGCTTTTTGGTGATATGCCAATATTTGTGTCTTACGATAGTGCTGATGTGTGGGCAAATCGAAAAGTTTTCAAATTAACGCCCGAAGGCGACATGTCCGTTGTAGCCGGCGTGCCACCAGACTATTTTTCGGAAACCGGACAACGCTGGGGTAATCCTCATTACAATTGGACATATTTGCAAAAGACTGGTTTTAATTGGTGGTTGCAACGCATGCAAACACAAGCGGCATTATTTGATATTGTACGAATTGACCATTTCCGTGGTTTAGAGGCGGCGTGGGAAATTCCCGCTGATGAACCAACGGCAATTAAAGGTGAATGGGTTAAAGCAGCGGGTGAACCATTGTTGACTGCGATTTGTGCTGAATTTAGTAATGTAAAATTAGTTGCCGAAGATTTGGGTATTATCACGCCTGAAGTGGATGCGTTACGCACGAAATTCAATTTGGCAGGCATGAAAATTTTACAATTTGCTTTTAGTGGTGAAACGGATAATCCTTATTTACCTGAAAATCATGCAATCAACAGTGTGGTTTATACCGGCACGCACGACAATGACACTACATTAGGTTGGGTAGAGAAATTAACGGATGAAGAACGCGCTTACGTTTGTAAAGTATTAAAAATTGATGATATGGATACGACAAACATTGCACCCGCATTGATGCAGTGCGCTTTGATGTCTGTAGCAAATTTGTCCATTTTGCCCATGCAAGATATTTTAGACTTGGACAGTTCACACCGCATGAATATTCCCGGAACCACGGTAGGTAATTGGCAATGGCGTTTTCAATGGGAACAGTTATCTGCTGAAAAAGTGACGCGATTTGCGACATGGATTAAAGAATCAAATCGCTGAAAATTTAAACACACAAAAAAGCCAACTTTCATAATGTGTGAAAGTTGGCTTTTTTATTGATATAAATTATGGCGCGCCCGAGAGGATTCGAACCTCTGACCTCAGCCTCCGGAGGGCTGCGCTCTATCCAGCTGAGCTACGGGCGCGTTGTTAGGCTGTGCATTCTAAACGAAAGTTTCGTTAATTACGACTAGATTGTGCAATTTTGCACATTGTGACTATTCGCTACGTTCGCAGGCTTGAGTAATAACGCTGTGCGGCGGCACACTGTGTGTGAGCCAGACATTCCCGCCGATAATTGAACCTTGTCCAATTGTTATACGTCCTAAAATTGTTGCCCCCGCATAAATGACTACATCATCTTCAACAATGGGATGACGTAAATTGCCTTTTACTAGCATGCCGTTATCATCTTTTTGGAAGCGTTTTGCGCCTAACGTCACTGCCTGATACAAACGCACCCGTTGCCCGATAATTGCCGTTTCACCAATTACCACACCTGTGCCATGATCGATGAAGAAACTTTCGCCAATTTCTGCGCCAGGATGAATATCAATGCCGGTCGCCGAATGGGCAAGTTCTGCAATCATTCGTGCCACTAAAGGTGCGCCATGTAAGTATAAAATATGCGCTAAACGATGATAAATGACAGCCATAATACCTGGATAACAAACCAAAACTTCATCAGGCGTTCGCGCGGCAGGATCACCTTCGTAAGCGGCTTGAATATCGCTATCGACTAAAGCGCGAACTTTCGGCAATTGTGCGGTGAATAAACGTACAATTTCAATGGCTTGTTGTTGTGCGGAATTATCGCCTTCGTCACAGCCTAAAATGAATTGCAATTCACGGCGAATTTGTTTGAATAGATCATGTAAAGCGCGATCGAGCGTGTATCCTACAAAATAATCAATGCCTTCTTCTGTTAAATCAGGACGACCTAAACGATTTGGAAACAACACCGCACCTAATTTATCTAAAATATGTTGTAATTCTTTGCGTGAAGGTAATTTAGGTGGTTTATGTCTTCGTTGACGTTCTTCTAAAGACTGTACGCGCAATTGCCGCAATTGAGCGACAGTTGCATCAACCCCCCAAGAAAACTGCTTTATTTCATTCATATAATTTGATTGTTCTCCATAAAATGTTTTTATTTACACTTGTTTTAATAATCGCATTGTCTTGCTTGAAATGTAAACAAACGGTTTGCTAAAACGTGTTTGACTTGACCCTAAGGGTGGCGATAGTTTTTAATTGATGTTCATTCCATTGGACACGGTATTTCCATGTTTCACCATTTAAAATGTGATATTCCAGCCGGTATTGCAATTTTTTTTATTGCAATTCCCTTATCGTTAGGTATCGCTTTGGCATCTGGCGCACCTTTATTTTCAGGACTTATCGCTAGTATTGTTGGAGGCATATTAGTCGCACCACTAAGCGGAGGTGCGTTAGGCATTAGTGGCGCGGCGGCCGGTTTAGTCATCATTATGCTAAACGCAATTGAAACATTAGGTTTTCCTGCATTTTTACTGACCGTTATTTTAGCAGGTGGACTGCAAATTTTAATGGGGCTTGCGCGAATGGGGTCAATTGCCCATTATTTTCCAAGTTCTGTTATTAAAGGGATGCTGTCAGGCATTGGTATCATCATCTTTTTAAAACAAATTCCGCATGCTGTGGGTTATGACAGCGATTACGAAGGCGATTTATCTTTTTTTCAAACGGATAATTATTCCACGCTAACCGAATTAGCACACATGATGGAATATTCCTCACCAACGGCTATTTTTATTGCACTGGTTTCGTTAACTATCTTGATTATTTGGGAACGTCCTAAAATTAAAAAAAGTAATTTTTTTCAAGTCTTACACGGCACGTTAATTACCATTATCGTCGGCATTTTCATCAATCAATTTTTGCAAACGTTTTATCCAGCGTTAGCGTTAAAAGAATCGCATCTTGTTAATCTGCCAATGGCAGAAAATATGAGCGATTTACTTAAACAAATGCACAGTCCTGATTTTTCACAACTCGCTAATCCTGACGTGTATTTTTTTGCATTGACATTGGCATTTTTAGCCAGTTTAGAAACGTTATTAGCCGTCGAAGCAGTGGATCGCTTAGACCCATTCAAACGCGTTACACCGCCAAATCGTGAATTAATTGTTCAAGGACTGGGCAATATAAGTTCAGGATTATTAGGCGGTTTACCATTAACGCAAGTCATTGTACGCAGTTCGATTAACATTCAATCAGGTGCCAAAACAAGACTATCCGGTTTTGTATCCGGCACACTTTTATTAGTCACCGTACTTTTAATCCCCGAATGGTTAAATAAAATTCCGTTAGCCAGTTTAGCCAGTATTTTATTGGTGGTTAGTTATAAGTTAACGCGCCCCAAAGTGATTAAAAAAATGTATTTCACAGGGATGTATCATTTCATCCCATTTTGCGCCACGATTGCCGGACTTATTTTTACCAACTTGTTAGTCGGTATTCTCATCGGCATGGCAACCGCGTTATTGTCTATTGTGCTAGAAAATTACAAAGGTGCGTTATATTTTCGCGAATCACGCATTGGCAATAAAATCATTTTCCGATTATCCGAAAACGTGTCGTTTTTAAATAAAGCCAATCTTAAACAAACCTTTGACCAACTACCGCCAGATTCTGAAATTGTTATTGATGCCACACGTTCAAAATATTTAGATTACGATGTTTTTGAGGTGATTCGGGATTTTAAAAAAGAAGCCCCTTTAAAAAATATTAAACTGACGTTAGAAAACGTGCGCGGATTTGGTATTTTAAAACCGGTTGAAAATGCACGAGCGCATACTTATGAAAGTCAGCAATCGCTTACGCCTAAAGAAGTATTAAATCTTCTCAAAGAAGGCAATGAGAATTTTGTTAATAATTTAAAATCCAATCGCAATTTACTTGAACAAGTTAATGACACGCAACAAGGACAATTTCCGATTGCCATTATTTTAAGTTGCATGGATTCGCGCACTTCTGCCGAACTGATTTTTGACCAAGGGTTAGGCGATATTTTTAGTACGCGCGTAGCAGGAAATATTGTTAATGATGACATTTTAGGCAGTATGGAATATGCCTGTAATGTCGCGGGTTCAAAATTGATTGTAGTATTAGGTCATACGCATTGTGGTGCAATTAAAGGTGCTTGCGCCCAAGTAAAATTAGACCATCTCACCGGTTTACTTGATAAAATTCAACCATCCGTTCAAATGGTATGCAACGAACATCAAGTAACAGAAATTGGAAATAATGCGACGTTGATTCAAGAAGTCGCCGAAAAAAATGTTCGTTTAGTCGTCGAACAAATCAAACAACGTAGCGCGGTGCTTCATAACTTATTACAAACAGGAAAAATTGGTATCGTTGGCGGTATGTACGATATTGAAACCGGAAAAGTGCAGTTTTATTCAGAAAATGAATTTTAAATAACAAAGGCAAAAAAATGATTATAGTCACAGGTGGCGCGGGATTTATTGGCAGTAATTTAATTCATGCGCTTAATCAAAGCGGTGAAGATGATATTTTGTTGGTTGATAATTTAACTAACGGTCACAAAATGCAAAATATCGCTGATTTAAATATCGCCGATTACATGGATAAAAATGAGTTTATCGAACGATTGGATAATCCTAATTTCCTAACGCATATTCACGCCGTTTTTCATCAAGGCGCGTGTTCAGCAACAACGGAATGGGATGGTCGTTACGTCATGATGAATAATTACGAGTATTCCAAACGCCTCTTAGCATGGTGTCAAACGAAACATATCCCGTTTATTTATGCGTCTTCAGCGTCGGTTTATGGCATGGGGAAAAATGGTTTTCGCGTTGAGAGAGAATGTGAAAAACCCATTAACATGTATGCGTATTCTAAATTTCAATTTGACCAATATGTACGTCGTATTTTGCCACGGGCAAATAGTCAAATTGTTGGGTTGCGTTATTTCAATGTTTACGGCGCACGCGAGCAACATAAAGGTAGTATGAGCAGTACGGTTTATCATTTTAACCAGCAATTAAAAATCGCTGACGAAGTGAAATTATTTGCTGGATGTGATGGTTATGCAGACGGTGAACAACAACGCGATTTTGTCTATGTGAATGATGTTGTGGCGGTGAATTTATGGTTTCTGAATAATACTCACCGTAGCGGCATTTTTAACGTTGGCACAGGGCAAGCCCAAACATTTAACGCTAAGGCGCAAACGGTGATTGACTGGCATGACCGAGGCAAAATCACTTACATCCCCTTCCCTGAACATCTACACGGTGCATATCAAAGTTTTACGCAAGCCGATATTTCCGGATTAAGAGATGCAGGTTATGAGCAAAACTTTATGACAATTCACCAAGGTGTTGCAGATTATTTGAATGGATTAAATCGTCGTGCTTGAGTCGTTAAATGATTTACTCCCACAAATGCAATGTGGGCAATGCAGTTTTAACGGCTGTCGTCCGTATGCTGAAGCAATTATTGCCGGCGAAGCAGATATTAACCAATGTCCGCCAAGTGGTGATTTGGGAATTGCAAAAATTGCCGCGTTTTTGAATGTACCAACAAAACCACTTAACACGCAATTTGGTGAACATAAACCTAGAAGCGTTGCGATAATTGACGAAGCGCAATGTATTGGTTGTGTAAAATGTATTGCCGTTTGTCCTGTTGATGCGATTGTTGGCGCAGCAAAATGGATGCACACCGTTATTGCGTCAGAATGTACAGGATGCGAATTATGTATCACACCGTGTCCGGTTGATTGTATTACGATGTTGCCATTGGAAAATCCAGATTCTGCGCCAAGTAGTTTACACGCCAAACAACGCTATCTCGCGCGTAAACATCGCAAAGAAATGGAAGCATTAGAAAAAGCCGAACGTTTACGTCAACAAAAAGCGCGTTTGCTCGCAAGTTAAAACTACTGGTAATCGCCGTATAATTTTGCATATAAACCATTTCGTTCAATTAACGCAGCGTGTTTGCCCTGCTCGCAGATTTCGCCTTGCTCAAAAACATAAACATGATTGGCTTGTTTTACCGCACTTAACCGATGCGCGATGATAATGGTGGTGCGATTTTGCAAAAATGCTTGTAAGGCTTCGTGAACATTAAATTCGGTTTCGCTGTCTAAAGCAGAGGTAGATTCATCTAAAATCACCACTTTAGGATTTGCGACCACCATTCGCGCAATGGCTAAACGTTGACGTTGCCCACCCGATAAACGCATGCCACCACGTCCGACAATTGTATCTAAACCTTGCGATAATTCTTTTACGGTTTCGGCTAATTGCGTGATAGTCAGCGCGTGCCACAACTGTTTATCATCGGCTTTTTTGCCAAGTGTTAAATTCGCTCGAATCGTATCGTTAAATAAAATCGGATTTTGCAACACAGTGACCACATTTTCGCGTACCACATCTAAACCAATTTGTTCAATCGGTACATCGTTAAAATAAATTTTTCCTGCTGTTGCCGGATATAAGCCGATGAGAATTTGAATTAACGTGGATTTTCCACCGCCACTCGCACCAACTAAAGCGACTTTTTCACCCGCTTTGATGTGTAAGTGAATGCCATTAAGAACGTTTCTTTCGCCATAACTAAATTGCAAATTTTCAACACGAATAGAAACCGTTTGTTTATTCACAAACGGATTTTTGTGATGGGGATAACGCGGTTCTTGACGTAATACTGTTAATTTATTGATACGCATCAACGCGGCTTTTGCGCCATAAAACGCATATTGAATATTTAAAATTTCTTGCACCGGCGACATCATGAACCATAAATAACCAAACACCGCCAACATCTCGCCGATAGTTAAATTGGAATAAAACACCATCAGCATGGCGCAAGCACGAAAAATATCAAATCCAAATAAAAAAACTAAAAAACTTAGTCTCGATGCTGCTTCACTTTTCCACGCAAACGCGCAAGAATTAGCTTTAACCGTTTGTGCTAAATCAATTAACTGCTCGCAATAATGGCGTTCACGATTACTGGCGCGAATTTGATGAATGGCTTCTAAGGTTTCGGTAAGCGATTGCTGGAAAATTTCATACGCTGAGTTTTCTTTAGATTTTAGATGTTTAACTTTTGAACCGACCACGCGTGTGAAATAAATCACCACCGGATTAAGCAGCAAAATAAACAAACCCAATTGCCAGTGCATCCACAGCAAAATAACAGCTGTTCCCGCCACCGTTAGCCCCGCAACTAATAATTTACTCACGGTTGAACCGATGAAATTATCAATGGTGTCTAAATCTTTAACTAAATAAGTGCTAACCGTTCCCGAACCCAAACTTTCATATTCTGCCATCGAAATGGTTTGCAAATGCCCAACTAACTCGGCGCGAATACGAAACACGATGTCTTTTGAAATTAGCGTGAATTGACGTGATTGCAATACATTTAACACTAACGCCATCAAACGCAATAACACCGTTAATAACAACACCGCGCCAATATAAAGTAGCGGTGATTGCCATTGCGTAGGCGAAAACATATTCACGGTTTGCACCACGACCGCCGGCTTATTTAATAACACCTCATCTACCAAAAGCGGCATTAAAAGCGGCACCGGCACACTGACAATAGTGGCAAGAATCGCAATTAAATGCGCTGAAATAAGTTGTTTTTTATGTTGCCGCGCAATCGAGAGAATGTAACGCCAAGTGTAAATGTGAGCTGAATTCATCACGCTTGGTTATTTAAACGTGCCGCCTGTTCTGCATCCAATTTTTTGCGTTTGTCACATTTTTCAACGCAAATACATTCCGCCTCAGATTTCCCACCACCACATGAACCTTTAATGGCACGTCGTCCAAAAATCACGCCGATTGCCATAATGGCAATAACCACTAGCATTACGACAAACGTTATTAAAAACATCATTTTTCTTATCTCCAAAAACTATAAATCTAAAATTTGTTGCCAGTTCAAAATTGGCTGGCAACAAATAAAATGGCTTTTTTAATCGTAAGAATAATGTTTTTTGAGTGGTTTAACGACTTCCCAGTCGCTGTCTAAACCTTCGAGGAAAAATACTAAATCGCCTGCAACAATACGCACAGGTTCTTCGCCTTTTGGTGTGACTAAAATTTCACCTTCGAGAACGTATGCTTTTTCTGTTTCATCGAAATCGATATTGAATTTTGAAACTTCTTTTTCCCAAATATCCCAACTGGATACGCCTAATTCTTTTAAACGTTCTTCGCTTGGGTTATGTTCGATAATGATTTTGTCGCTCATGTTTTTCCTGAAATTCAAAGTTAATAAGTGGGTTATTGTAACGTTAAACTTAGCCGAAATTTTATTGTTTTTTAAGATTTGCAATCTTGAACGGCATACCTGTATTTGGTTTTTAACGTTTTTTCAACAACAACGAATAAAGCTATCGCACAAACAATTCTTCGCCAAACATATCAATTAAAAAATGCCGGTATTTTTCAGCTTTAGCAATTTGCAGATGTTCAAGCGGATTAAAATTGTCAGTCAAAATCACGCCGTTTTGGTTATCGATAGGAAATAAGCGATTTTGTAACCATGCTTGATGTTCAATTTTTAATCGTTCATTATGAATATCTATCGGTTGCGTCGAAGCGAGAAAAATAAAATCGTTAAAATCTTTATTTGGTTCAGAAATAAACGTGGTTTGCTGTGGAAAAACTTGCGCTAATGTTTT
>DALYHZ010000079.1:0-1566 GCA_031970635.1 Methylococcaceae bacterium
ACTTGGGGGAATTCATCTTTTGGCGGTGATAGCAGCGCAGTAGCCAGTCAAATAAACGGCACTATTGATGTAACACAAATATGTAGTACTAAAAATTTAACTAATACTCAAGGGGCTTTTGCGGCTTTGCGTACAGATGGCTCAGTCATTACTTGGGGGAATTCATCTTTTGGAGGCAATGGTAGTAGCGTTCTTTCAGATTTAAACGGCACCATTGATGTGATACAGATTTGTTCAACCTACAATTCTTTTGCAGCATTACGGACAAATGGTTCAGTCGTTGTCTGGGGATATTCGTATTATTCTAAAGGTTTTGATGGTGGTACAGTAGTCTTCAAACAAGGTGTTGCTGTTCAAAAGATTTTTTCAGATGTCGGTGGCGATTATGCAGTCTTATTAGCAGATGGCTCTGTTTGGTCATGGACTGGGACTGGCGTACATGATAATGCCATCGACAACAGTTGGACGGCTGTTCAGTCTCAGTTGGATGGAACTATCGATGTAATACAAATTTATTCAAATGATTTCGCTTTTGCTGCTTTACGCACCGATGGCTCGGTCGTTACTTGGGGAAATGCATCTTATGGTGGTGACAGTGGCACGGTTGCCAGCCAAATAAACGGCACTATTGATGTAACACAAATCTATAGCAATTCAGCTGCTTTTGCGGCTTTGCGTACAGATGGTTCAGTGGTTACTTGGGGAAATGCATCTTATGGTGGTGACAGTGGCACGGTTGCCAGCCAAATAAACGGCACTATTGATGTAACACAAGTCTATAGCAATTCAGCTGCTTTTGCGGTCTTGCGTACAGATGGTTCAGTGGTTACTTGGGGAGATGCAAGTTATGGTGGTGACAGTAGTGCAGTTGCCGCTCAGTTAGACGGTACGATTGATGTAATACAAATTTATTCAGATGGTCAGGCATTTACTGCTTTACGCGCCGATGGTTCAGTGGTTACTTGGGGAGATTCATCTTATGGTGGAGACAGCAGCTCAGTCGCTAGCCAACTTGTTAATTTGGTTGGCGTGAGTTTGGTTTAACAGAATTTATAAAGATCGAAAAATTGAATAAATCCATTTTTAATTATTTTTGAGGTAATTGTCATGACAAAAATTTATTTTGCAACAAATCGTGAACCCAATCATCCAACACATCCAACGAGTTTTGGGGATGGTTTTTCTGAAATCGGCAATCTTCGTTTTGGAAGCGTGAGTTTAAAAGAAGATTTTGAATTTAACCAAATTGATTTATATCCTGACAATTCTGCTCAAGGCTCTGAAACTGTGTTTCGAGAATTACAAAATTCCATGCGAAATAACTCGATTGACGTGTTAATTTTTGTACATGGTTTTAATGTTTCTTTTGTAGATGCCATAAAAACAGCAGCACAAATGCAGGAAAAATACAGTGAGCTTTCTCGCCGAGCGTATTGCCCTCATATTTTTGTATTTTCTTGGGCTTCTGATGCAAGTATTTTAGGTTATCGTAATGACCGTGCCGTTGCAGAACATTCTGGTTATGCAACGGCTCGTGCTTTATTGAAAGTGACAGATTTTTTAAAA
>DALYHZ010000079.1:1606-10075 GCA_031970635.1 Methylococcaceae bacterium
AGCTCATAGCATGGGCTGTTACGTTTTACGCTATGCGTTACAACAAGCTCAAAAAATAGATGATGGTACAAGAAAAATTCCGCGTATTTTTGATGAAGTCATTCTTGTCGCAGCGGATGAAGATAGCGATGCGTTTGAATATGATTACAAATTAAAACTGTTGCCCAACACCGCAAAAAGAATAACGGTTTATTTCAATCAAGACGACGTAGCGTTAACGATTAGTGATCGATTAAAAGGTAATCCTGATCGTTTAGGACATGATGGTGCAGATAAACCAAATAATTTGTCGTCAAAAGTAGTTTTAGTTGAGGTAAGTCAAAATGCTGTTAATGGTGCGATTGAACATTCATATTATTTGAACGATAGGGTTGGCACAGATATTATCGAAGTTTTACAAGGCATACCCTCTGAAAACATTCGAGGACGACAATATACTGAAAATAAACACAAATTTAGGTTGCTTGATTTTTAAAACAACAAAAAAATCGCCCTTTTGCGCCTTCCAAAAGGGCGGTTCTTTATTTTGAATAGAGACAACTAACAAACACCAGTAATTTTAAGCATCCGCTTCAAAAATTCCCCCGTATAAGATTTCATATTTTCAGCGACTTGTTCAGGCGTGCCTTGAGCAATAATTTCACCACCTGCGTGACCACCTTCTTGTCCCAAATCAATCAGATAATCGCAATTTTTAATCACGTCCAAATTGTGTTCAATCACAAATACCGAATTGCCTTTTTCGACCAAACTGTTTAACACCGAAATCAACCGTTTTGTATCTTCAAAATGCAAGCCTGTTGTTGGTTCATCGAGCATATAAACGACGTGACCACGTTTACTTTTGCTGAGTTCTTTGGTTATTTTGATACGTTGACTTTCGCCGCCTGAAAGCGTGGTCGAACTTTGCCCTAATTTGATATACCCCAAACCGACCGCTAACAACGTTTGCAGTTTTTTGTTAATCGAGGGAATCGCGGCAAAAAATGTCGCCGCTTCTGACACTTCCATATTCAAAACTTCAGCGATATTTTTGCCTTTGTATAACACGCTCAACGTTTCTTTGTTGTAACGATGTCCTTTGCAATCCGAGCATTCCACATACACATCGGGTAAAAAGTTCATTTCGATTTTCAACACGCCATCGCCTTGACAGGTTTCACAGCGTCCACCTTTGACATTGAACGAAAAACGTCCTTTTTCGTAGCCGCGCATTTTCGCTTCGGGCGTGGCGGCGAAAAGGTCGCGGATGTCGTCGAATAACTTGGTGTACGTTGCAGGATTCGAGCGCGGCGTTTTTCCGATTGGGTCTTGGTCGATGATGATGACGTTTTTCACGCAATCAGGCACAACGATTTCTTTGAATTGCCCGATAAAATCCACTTGTTCGCCGAATTTTTTACGCAAAAATGGCATCACAGTTTGGTTAATCAGCGTACTTTTTCCCGAACCCGAAACGCCCGTAATCCCACACAAAACGCCCAGCGGCAAATCGACACTCACATTTTTAAGATTGTTTTCACTCGCGCCACGCACGTTTAAAAAATCCACCGCTTCACGGCGATTTTCAGGCACGGTAATAGTGAGTTCACCGTTCAAATATCGCCCCGTCAAACTATTTGGATTTTGCATAATTTCTTCGGGCGTACCTTTCGCGGTGACGTGTCCGCCGTAAATTCCTGCACCTGAACCAATATCAATCACATAATCCGACGCGCGAATCGTGTCTTCATCGTGTTCGACAACAATTAAGGTATTTCCTAAATCACGCAATTTATGCAATGTTTCAATCAGTTTTACGTTATCGCGTTGATGAAGTCCGATGCTCGGCTCATCCAAAATATACAAAACACCCATCAAATTACTGCCGATTTGCGTGGCTAATCGAATGCGTTGCGCTTCGCCGCCTGAAAGGGTTTTCGCACTGCGCGACAGTGTTAAATATCCCAAACCAACGTTATTTAAAAAGCCTAATCGTTCGTTGATTTCTTTTAAAACTTGCTTCGCAATCGTTAAATCTTTGTCATTTAATTTTTCAGGCAGTTGCAAAAAAAATTGCGCCGCGTTTTCGATGCTCATGTCGGTGACATCAATAATACTTTTGTCATCGATTTTGACCGCTAAAACCACAGGTTGTAGGCGTTTTCCTTTGCAACTTTGGCACGGTTTGAACACCATAAATTTTTCGATTTCTTTTTTGCGTGATTCGCTTTCGGTTTGTTTGTAAAGCCGTAACGTTTGTGGGATGACACCCTCGAAACCGTCATCGAGTTTCATGGACTCGCCTGTTGACCATTTGCCACTAATCGATTGTGTCGTGCCGTAAAGCAAAACATTTAATTGAGTTGGGGTGAAATTTTTAATTGGTGTCCAAACGTCGAAACCAAATTCACGCCCGACGACTGCGATTTGTTGTGCGCGCCACGTTAAATCCATTTTTCCGTAAATCGCAATTGCGCCTTCCATGACAGATTTTGTTTTATCGGGAATAAGCAATTCAGGGGAAATTTGCGTGATTTCGCCTAAACCATGACATTCGCCACACGCGCCGAATGGACTGTTAAACGAAAACATCCGTGGTTCTAAACTTTCAAATACGATTTTCGGATGTTTGAGGCACGCGCCAAAGGTGCTGTAAATCGTTTCGCCTTCGCCGCGTTTTAATTCGGATTTTTTCTCGTTTGCCGCATTTTTATCAATCACAATCATGCGTTCTTTGCCGAGGAATAATGCTTGCTCAACGGCTTCGTTGATGCGTGAGCGTTCGTCTTCGTCAATCGTAATCGTGTCAACAACCGCTTCAATCCAGTGTTTTTCGTAACGTTCGAGTTTTAATTCCTCTCTAATCGTATCGGCATCGTAGATTTTTTGGTCAACGCGAATTTTGGCAAACCCTTGTTTGCGTAATTCGTCGATGACTTGTTCGTGTGTGCCTTTTTGTCCGTTAATCATCGGCGCAAGGAAAATCAAGGTTTTGTCTTGTTCTGCCATGATTAAGCGGGTGATATTTTCTGCACTTTGCGGTTTGATTTCGCTGTGACATTTTGGGCAATGGTGCGTACCGATTCGGGCAAAAAGTAGGCGCAAATAATCATAAATTTCGGTCACTGTGCCGACGGTTGAACGGGGATTTTTGCTGGTGGTTTTTTGTTCAATCGAAATTGCAGGCGATAAGCCTTCGATGCTGTCTACGTCGGGTTTGTCCATCAAACCTAAAAATTGCCGCGCGTATGCTGACAAACTTTCGACATAACGGCGTTGTCCTTCGGCGTAAATCGTATCGAATGCCAACGTGGATTTTCCCGAACCCGAAAGCCCTGTGATGACAATCAATTTATTGCGCGGAAATTCGACATCGATGTTTTTTAAATTATGTTCGCGTGCGCCTTTTACTATGATGCTGTTTTTCATAAGAGATTTTTATAACCAATTTTTTAATGCTCAAGCAATCGAACAAAACCCGCTTGCTCAAAATGATGGTCAGACGTTAAAGATTGCAAAATGTTTTCCTTTTGCATAATCACAAAACTTGAACAATCAACCAAACTCCAGTTTTTATCAGATCGTAATTTGAGTAATTCCCATGTTTGCGTGTCTAATTCGGGCGTAATGTGAATAATTTCAAACCATGAAGTGGCTTTCATTTTCTCAATAATCTTGATTTGCAACGGTTTCGATACATTCAACGGACTGCCCAATAATGCCACTAATTCAGCAATCACATAATTACTGGTCACTAATCGCACGTTTTGATTTTGCCATTGCGTAATCAAGTTTTTAGTCTGCAAATGAAACGGCTCGCTGGAAACCAAAAAATTCGCCCAACCAGACGTATCAACAAAAATTTTATTGGTCATTTTTTATCGCTTGCCCAAGATAAAAATCGTGATTTCCTGAAACATCGGCAATATCAGAATGGATGCAACCAGCTAATTGTAAAAAATCATCGGTTTCAGTTTTTGGCTTTTCAAATAATTGCCGCAACAAATCAACCACAAATTGTTCAGGTTTTTCGTGATTTTTTAAGGCTTGTTGTCTGATAGGTTCGTAAAGGTCATCGCTTAATTCTAAAAGTAGTGCTGTCATTATTTTTCTCCGAGTAAAAACACAAAAAACAAAACCGCCCGCTTTTTTTGAAAAACGGGCGGTTAAAAATCAAGAGTTAGGATCTAAGCCATTAACAATATCGCGGCTTCGAATGTACTGTTCAAAAGATTTACGCGCATTTTCGGCGGTTTTTACATTTTGAGTTCCCTCCTCATTGTTTCTTGTAATGCTGCTTCTGATGCCTTTCATTATAAAGTCTATGTCCAAAAATAATGGATAACTGCTCACATAAGTTCTGATGTCTTTTTTCAATTGTTCGTCATCATTCGGATATTGAGTTTTGCCACTTTTGTAATAATCATCGAGATAATCGTCGATTAAATTGTAACCCTCGATTTTAGGTTTCAGATCAAATGTGACGGTTCCAACATCCCACCAGTTACCTATCGCACTTATCGTTGTTGTCACGCCGCCAATGATACACTCCGCTGAATCTTTCAAAATAGCAGTTGAATCTAATTTTGCTTTTGCGCCTTTAGATACAACAAGTTTCGCACAAGTAGACGCTTTTTTTGCCTCATTTGCACAGGACGTTGATGTTTTTGAATCTTCGATTAGTGCGCCACATAACCACTGCGTGCCATACTTAATCAATCCTTCATCCACGAAAATTTTTTCCAGTCCCTTATTAAATCCATCACCATAAACAGTGCTAGCTTTGAAAATAGCTTCCCTCGATTTTAAAGATTGAAGGATTCCTGCTTTTTTCATTATGTTGACGGTTGCATCTTTTTGCCTGAATACTTTTTTGCCCAAATCGTACATAAGTATGGAATCAAAAACTGCGGAAACTCCTTCATCGAATTGCGCCATTCGTTGATTAAATAGCGTGTTATCTGTTTCCACTTTATTTAATCGATTTGACAAGTAAGTAGCGGCGGCTAAATTATCGGGACGAGTTGAGTTTAGCCATGTGTGATAACGCAAAACAGCATTACAATTGGGAGCGGTTTTTACATTCATCAGCTTCCATGTCGTTTCATAAAACGGTGCAACATAACGACAAGTCGCGTTATTCATATTTACAACTTTTGGCAATTTAGTTGGGTCAAACACTGGTGTGGCATTCACACCACTCGCCACAACAGGTGTTTCAACCGTCCCAGTTTGAGGAACAAGCACAGCAGGCGGCGGATTGTGGAAAACTTCCACCGTTCCTTTATAAAGCTCCAAAACTTCCGCTTCCGTTAGGGCGCGGTTGTAGATGCGGAGGTCGTCGATTTTTCCTTTTAATTTTTGATTTGGATGACCAACACCTATAACCAAAGGATAATCTGACTGATTTATAAAACCATGAGATGGGCTAGAAATAGATTGATTACCTAAAATCTTTCCATCTATTTTTAAACCATCCAAATAAGTTGAGATTGGATTTGTTGAGTTATTTTCATCAACAACAGTGGTTAGTAAATGATATTGTCCATGATTTGATGTAAGTGTTTTTACATTATCAGAGTACCAATCAGCGTCCCAGCTTCTATAAGATGGATAAGAATAATACGAACCTAAACCATAATCCCAAATAACACCAGATTGTCCTTTTTGAACGAAAACAAAACCTTTTGAATCATCTTGGTCAACTAAAACTAAAGCAGATATTGTTATTGTTTTGCTTATTTTTAAATCTTGAGTGCTTGGAACAGTGATTGTTGAGCCATTACCATCAAACGAAAACGCCTTGCCTTTAACGCCGTCAACACACATTGAGGATTGCCGTTGATTGTGCCGTCGTGACCATTGCCGCTGTTGTCTTTTGCACTGCAATCATCAAATGACCAATGGGCAACTAAACCGTCGTTTAAATCGGCGTGGGCGTTTTGCAAAATTCCCATGCCGAGCAACAAGGCGATGGTGGTTGCGAGTAGTTTTTTGTTCATGGTTTTAGTCCTCAGTTAATTAAAAAATTTGATGTCATTTTCACGACGAACTGACTGTAACATAGGTGTCATTATACATTGGTTGACACGAGCGATTTTTTTTGAAAAAAGTTATAAATTTTCGATTTCGGTGTGGGTTAAGCCTGCGAGTTCTGAAATGCTTGGTAAATCTAAACCTTTGGCGAGCATTCCTTTAGCAATAGTTTGTTTTTCAAGTAACGCACCTTCAAGTTTGCCTTGCTTGATACCTTCGGCAAACTTCTTTTTTTTATCATCTTCAAAATTGTATTCCTCAATCATCGCGTATTTTTCTTCGGGTGAAACGAGATTTTTTGCGATGGAATTGATGACGGTTTGCAGTTCAGGACGGTGATAATTGGTTTCTTCGATTTGTTCGGTCAAACTTTCTTTAATTGCGCTTAACCATTCGCGGTACATTTCAGGCGTATTTTCATCAACATATTTCACCGCGAGATAAATCACTTTATGTTTGATTTCACCAAGCGGCTTGCCATAACGGTCTTTGGGGTCAAAATCAATCACAGCAACATCGGTTTTATGAGCATCTGCCGATGTTAAAACCACGATTGTATAAACCGTTAAATTGGGTTTGTAATTACGATAATTTGCCGCTTGTTCAAGCAACGCCACGCAGTGATAATGCAGAAAACGGTCATAATAATCCGAACCATTTTGATGTTGAATTTCAACAATCACGCGATTTTTTAAATCTTCGGCATACAAATCAAATTCAACTTTGATATTGCCAATGCGTTGTTCAAAGGATTTTTCAGTTTCAACTTTGTCGATTTCTAAATCGATACCAACAATGTCTTTTACAAAAGCCTTAAAAACGTCAATTTGTGAGAAGGCTTTTATAAAAATGACACCATATTGAAGTGAGGCAACTTGTTTCATAAAAACTCCTTATTGTTTTTTAAATTTATATTCGCGTGCGCCTTTTACTATGATGCTGTTTTTCATGGTGACTTTCTAAGCAATAATGACGTTAAGAATCTTTTTGACTTGTTCAATAATTGGGACAGAAGCACGCTCTATAAATTCGGCTTCGCGATCAATAAAATCGAGCGATTTAATTTGATGTAATAAAATTGCGCCTTGAGTTTTTAGCGGCTCATTCAACACTACTTCTAATTTTATGCCGCGAATCGTGCTGCTAATCGGCGCAACCAATGCTAATTCGGTATGTTCATTAAACAGTTTTCTGGAAATCACATAAGCAGGGCGGCGTTTCATAATTTCCTTACCGCTACTTGGATCAAAACTTATCCAAACAATATCGCCTTGTTCTGGAATGTAAGACATTAGATTTCCTTACCAACACGGGATAAATTTAACCACTCGTTATCTTCGTCGGTTCGTGCCAATGCAGATTTAGGACTGTTTGCCAATAAATCTTCTAAACTCAGTTCATTTTGTGCGGGGGTTAGCACGATTTTATTATTTTCTAAGGTCAATTCTAATGCTGAACCAACATGCAGATTTAAACTGCTAAGTACCGCTTTAGGCAAACTAATGATATTTGCGCCACCTGATTGTCTAATTGCAACTTGTGTCATGATGAATGCTTCCGTATCAGATAAGATGTTTTACTATTGTAAAATATTTTATCTGTTTAACGATATTTTTACAGTCTCAAAAATCTGGATACGATTGGCATAAAACCTTCTCCGAAAAATTAAAATCGAAATTCTAGCACAAACGAAAAAGGCGAGATTTCTCTCGCCTTTTTTTCAAAATACAAAATGATTATTTTACGCCTTCCGAATTTTGTTGGTGTAGTGAATCAGCTGTTGTTGGACCATTTAGCAAGGATTTATTCGCTGCGTCTAACATATTTTGTGAGCTAATTTTGGCTTGTGGCAGAAAACATGCCCTATCGTAAGCATTCATGAAATCAATAAACTCTGATTGTTCCATCCATGTTGGACTACCATTACTAGACTTATTAGCATCATCACACCCTGAATCTACTTTAGTCTCAGTTTTTGTTGTAGTAACAGTTTCTTTAGTTACAGTTGTCGTAATTCCATTTTCAGTTTTAGTAGTAGGTTGACCAGTGCTTGTATTCTTTTTTTCATCTGTCGTCGTTTTACAATCTTTAACTTCAGCTACCTGCATGTGCCAATTTTTATAATCTTTACATTCTGGGAGATCGTGATTGTATAGACATTTTCTATACACTTGTCTTTTGGTATCTGCCGTTTTAAATATTAAACTCAAGTCATCGCCATTGTATATTATCTTGTCAACATCGCTTGAAAGTTTTTTCAATATCATATTTGCAGCTGAAAATCCTCCTGACGTTGCAGCGTTTCCTGCCACGCCAGCGATAGTAGAAGCCGCATTTCCAGCGGTGTCTGCTGAATTTACCGTAAATTCTAATTCATCCTTCTCAGCTTTTATGAGCATTTGATATTTATTACAGTTTGCATTCGATTGGTTAATCGCTTGATCAACAAAA
>DALYHZ010000080.1:0-325 GCA_031970635.1 Methylococcaceae bacterium
TACACAAGTGATGTTAGCAACCACTGATGATGCGCGTTATCGCGTGTTACGCGCAGACAAAAATCGTTTTGGCAGCGTTGGCGAACTTGGTTTTTTTGCCATGGACAATGCGGGTTTAAAAGAAGTAAAAAATCCGTCGGCGATGTTTTTGAATCGTGCAGAAAAACCGTCTTCTGGCAGTGTCGTGACCGTGCTTTGGGAAGGTACACGCCCGTTATTGGTTGAAATTCAAGCGCTTGTCACCGATTGTCAATACGGGAACCCGCGTCGTTTAGCGGTTGGTTTAGACCAAAATCGATTGGCGATGTTACTGGCGGTTCTGTCT
>DALYHZ010000080.1:354-10069 GCA_031970635.1 Methylococcaceae bacterium
GCATTTTAACGGCGAGCGATGAAATTTATGCCAATGTGGTGGGCGGCATTAAAGTTACAGAAACCAGTTCTGATTTAGCCATTGTCGCCAGTATCGTGTCCAGTTTGCGTGATAAAGTCGTTTCGCAAGAAGCGTTTTTCTTTGGTGAATTGGGCTTAAACGGTGAAATTCGTCCCGTTGCCAACGGTCATGCTCGTTTAAACGATGCAGCAAAACATGGTTTTAAAAAAGCGGTCATTCCCAAAGCCAATGCGCCTAAAAAAGCCATTACTGGTTTAGAGATTCACGCTGTATCAACGCTTTCAGAAGCGTTGGATATTTTGTTTGTCATTTAGTTTTAATGCTAAAGTCACATCTTTCTCTTTTACTCAAATCAAAAAAAATTATGTCAAATTTACAGTTCAGCTTTGAATTTTATCCGCCCAAAACACTCGAAGGCGCAGTCAGTCTACAAAACGTGGAAAAACAATTAGCGCAATTAAATCCTGATTTTTTCTCTGTCACGTTTGGTGCAGGCGGCTCAACACGCGATAAAACATTTGAAACGGTTATTGATATTCAAAATCGTGGCATTGCCGCCGCCCCGCATTTATCTTGCGTTGCGTCAACGAAAGAAAATATTTCATCAATTCTCAATGATTACCGCGCACATGGCATTTCTAAAATCGTTGCCTTACGCGGTGATTTGCCATCAGGCATGATGTCGGCGGGCGAATTTCGTCATGCAAACGAATTAGTTGAATTTATCCGTCAAGAAACAGGCGATTATTTTGATATTCACGTTGCCGCGTATCCGGAAACGCATCCGCAAGCTGCCAATAGCAACGACGATTTTAAAAATTTCAAACGCAAAGTCGATGCCGGCGCAAATTCTGTTATTACGCAATATTTTTACAATGCTGAAGCGTATTTTCACTTCGTTGACCGTTGTGAAAAAGAAGGGGTGACCATTCCCATCGTACCGGGTGTGATGCCGATTACGCAGTATTCACAATTGTTTCGTTTTTCTGAAATGTGCGGCGCGGATATTCCACGCTGGTTACGCAAACAATTTGAAGCGTTTGGTGATGACCGTGAAGCGGTACAAGCGTTTGGTTTAGAAGTTGTCAGTCGTTTGTGTCAGCAATTGCTCGACGGTGGCGCACCGAGTTTGCATTTTTACACCATGAATCAAGCCGCGCCGACTTTGGCAATTTTGAAAAATTTAAACATTACCGTCTAAAAACCAATGAGTTCGCTATCCGCCCTACGACACAAAAATTTTACGCTTTTCGTCACTGCGCGTTTTCTTTCAACGGTTGCCGTGCAAATTCAAGGCGTTGCGGTTGGCTGGCAAATTTATCAGCAAACAGGTAAGGCACTGGATTTGGGGCTGATTGGTTTGGCGCAATTTCTTCCGTTTGCATTATTGATTTTGATTGCGGGGCATTTTGCTGACCAATGGAATCGACGTTGGATTGTATTGAGCTGTTTTTTTGTGGAATTGGTTTGTGGATTATTACTGCTATTTTTTGCCCGACATGGTTTATCGTCAGTATTGCCAGTTTTTGGTGTAATGGCATTATTCGGCGCGGCAAGGGCGTTTATGATGCCAGCGAGTCAGGCGATTTTGGTCAATTTAGTGCCGAGTGAAAGTTTAGCCAATGCCGTAGCGTTAAATTCGTCGTTATTTCATATCGCAGTCATCGCCGCGCCACCACTGGGCGGAGCGTTATATTTATTCGGAACGGAAACGGTTTATAGCGTCGTCACAGTTTTATTGTCTTTTTCCGTATTGTTGATGTTGCCGATTCGCGTGAATTTAACACCAAACAAACGCGCCCCTATTTCGTGGCATGGCGTATTGGAAGGTTTGCGTTTTGTGCGTTCACGTCCGATTATTTTTGGCGCATTGTCTCTAGATTTGTTAGCGGTATTATTCGGTGGCGCGACAGCATTATTACCCGCTTATGCGAGCGATGTGTTGCATATTGATTCGGTTGGACTGGGATTATTACGCGGCGCACCGGCTCTTGGCGCAACGATTACGGCGATTGTGTTGAGTTTTTTTCCGATTACTCGTCGCGTTGGCGCGTGGATGTTTGCAGGCGTTTTGCTTTTTGGTGGCGCGACGGTGCTGTTTGGCGTGTCAGAACAATTTTATGTTTCGTTAGCGGCTTTGTTTTTAGTCGGCATGGGCGATATGGTGAGCGTGTATATTCGACATATTCTGGTGCAATTAGAAACGCCTGATGATATTCGCGGGCGAGTGAGTGCGGTGAATTCAGTGTTTATTGGCGCATCGAATGAATTGGGCGAATTTGAATCGGGTATTACGGCAGCATTTTTAGGTGTTGTTCCAGCGGTGGTGGTTGGCGGCTGTTTAACGATTGGCGTGACGCTGATGTGTATTTTTGCGTTTCCGGTGTTACGCAAAATGGATCGATTTCCGAAAGTAACGCCTTAAATAAATTTAGGCAGATATGAAATGTTACTGATTGAAAAAATTAGTGATTTCAAAAGCTCCGACATTCCCACGCACACGGGCGTTTATTTATACAAAAATGAAATAGGCGACGTTTTATATTGTGGTAAGGCTAAAAATCTTCGCTCTCGTGTTAAAAGTTATTTTTCTAGTCAACATTTATTGCCTATCAAAACGCGCCGACTTGTCGCGCAAATTCGGCAAATCGATTGGATTATTGTCGATAACGAAATCGAAGCGTTACTGCTGGAAAATCGTTTAATCAAACAACATCAACCCAAATACAACATTGTTTTAAAAGATGCGAAAACCTTTGCTTACATTGCATTGAGCAAAGATAAATTTCCGCGCATTTTTTCAACGCGCAAACCTACTGCAAAAATGGATGTGTTTGGCGCATACACCGATGGCAGTTTGCGTTTTGAATTGCAAAAAATGGTGATCCAAATTTTCAAATTACGCGATTGCAAAACGTTGCCACAAAAAGCCTGTTTGAATTTTTATATCAATCGTTGCAGTGCGCCGTGCATTCAAAATATCAGTGAAAATGACTATGCCTTGCAAGTTGCACGAGCGAAATTGTTATTGTCAGGGGATTTAAAAGACACGTTGCAATTGTTACAAATCGAAATGCAACAAGCGGCAATGGCACAGAAATTTGAACGGGCATTAGAAATTCGCAATCAACTCACGCGCCTTGAACAACTCGCACACAAACAAATCGTCGACACGCAAAACACAAAAAACCAAGATGTGTTAGCTTTTCGCCGTCATGGTGAACAAATGCGTGTGGTGCAATTTAGTGTTAAACGTGGCGTTTTATCAGGCAAACAAGAATTTACATTCGATTATCAAGACAACATTGCCCACGATTTTTTAACGGCGTTTTATCGAAAAAATCCGTTGCCACATGAAATTATTGTGAATATCGCCATTTGGCAAAACGATCTGGAAAAGGAAAATTTAGAAGCCTTTTTTACAGAATTGCGTGGCGCGAATGTTTCACTGACATTGCCACAACGTGGAAATAAATTAGCGTTAATTAAACTCGCCGAGAAAAATATCGAAGCCAATTTAGACGAGGATAGCGCGTTAGTCGATTTGCAAATGGCATTGAATTTACCAACGTTGCCGCGTGTGATTGAATGTTTTGATATTTCCAATTTAGGCAATGAACATATTGTGTCGGGCATGACGCAATTTATCGATATGAAAGCTAATAAAAAAGGCTTTCGGCATTTTGAAATCAAAACAGTTTCACATGCTGACGATTTTTCTAGCATGAAAGAAGTTGTTTACCGTCGTTATTTGCGTTTGCTGGGTGAGAAAAAACCGTTACCCGATTTGATTGTTATTGATGGCGGTGCGGGACAGGTCGGTGCGGCAAATGAAGTCTTAACGGAGCTAAATTTAAATTTACCGCTCATTGGACTAGCCAAAAAACAAGAAGAAATTTATTTACCGCAAACAACCGAACCGCTTAAATTTCCAAAAAACAGTCGCATGATGCTATTGCTGCGAAAAATCCGTGATGCGACGCATGATTTTTCAGTCGGTTACAATCGACAAAAACGGAAAATGAAATTGCGCGACGAGTTTAAAACTTAAATAAAATTTAGCGTGAATATCCCGCCGTTAGATGAAACGACGGGACAATTTATTAAAGCCCAAATGATAAATCTAACAGCGCATTATCAAGTTGACCGGCACGGAAACTTTTGCCTGATTCTACGGCAGTGACAATCACGCTAGCGGGACTAAATAACATCGCGTCGATTTTGAAAAAGTCATATTCGTAGGCTTTGAAAATATCCGCAAAAGGTTTGCCATAATCTTTCGAGGTTGAACTCGGTAATTCTTTGGCTAATTTTTCAGCCGCTTCATCGCTTCCTTTTACAAATAAATGAACTTGTCCAGCGAACAAAATAGCGTCATTGGTACGTCCCATCGCTTTAACAAAGTTTGGGTGCGGTGGGCAAATTGGCGCAGAGCCACTGCCGTCAACAATATTTTCTAATGGAAAATGCAACGCATGTGCTTTGTGCATGGCAACTTCTAAAACACGCGCTACCACTTGCACGCCACCGGCTAAACTGCTGGTTGGTGTCACGATAATTGTTAATTTTGAGGGCGAAACACCACACGAAGTGGCAACTTTTTCAATAATAGCTAATGGTGGAATGGCATCATTTTCAATCACCAATGTCGCGTTATCTGCTTCATCGTGATATGCCAACTCTTTGTATAATTCTTCAACAGGTTCGGTTTGACCATCTTTTTGTTTTGTTGCCATCGCACGCGCAGGACCTGAACCTAACGCATAATATTTTTCGTGCGACAAACTCCAGCCGGCATATTGACTACCTAAACAACCTAAAACTGGATTTCCCGTGTGAACATTGACAGATAATGGCCAATTCGTGGTGTACGGACTATGACTAATCGTCACCGTTCCCATACCGCCTAAACAAATTTCGGCAATAATGCGACCGGCTTCCAAACCACCAAGATGGTTAATTCCCGCATCAATTACGGTGCAACCATTTTCTAAAATCTCCACGCCAACGCGCAATTTTGCCGCATTGTCGATGAGTTGTTGTACTAATGGTTGTGTCAGTTTATTCACACTCGCTTGTTTCATAGTCAAATACCTTTCCAATTGTTGCGTATTAAATTTTAATTTTATTAGTGCAAATTCACTTTGCACATCGAAGGCAATCATACTGCAAATGGGTTGATTTTTGCGAATTATTGCCCCCGCATGTGGTAAATCATGACAATCAGGTAGCCAATTAAAATTAGTGGGAATAATTAACGAATGCGGTGCATAAATAATTTGGTATGCCGCAAAACTTTCATTTTTTTAGGGCAGGAGATTTGCTTGAATGTGCATGGAAAAAAGAGGCGCGTCATAAAGCTGCATACTCGCTGACGGACGTGGATTGATTTCTAAAACGAAAATGTCGGTTTCCGTTTGAATGAAATCCAATGAATTCAAACCACGCAAATCAAAATAATCGACTAACTTTTGTAACCAATTGGCTATGCGTTCACGGTATATTTTCGCAATGTCATCGTCGTGACAAATACCGGCAAATAAGAATTCATTTTCATCGGTGGCATGTGTCCATTGACGATGAAATCCAAAGACGGTGACATTTTCTTTCGTTGCTAAAAATAAAACTGAACCCGCTTGCCCGTCATAATAACGTTGCCAATAACTGTCTGGTTTATTTGAATGATTGAACGAGATACCAATACCGCCTTGTCCATTTAATGGTTTGCTTAACCACGTTTTAGAATCACATAAATCGGGATAGTTAAATTGTGTTTCAGGATATGGAATTTCTAAGAATGCTAGGGCGGTAAAAAATGTTTTTTTGTTTTGTACCTTTTCAAAAACATTTGGCAAATTACCTGAAAGAGAAAAACGATGTTGTAAGAAATGTAGACTTTCTGGAAATGTTTCAAAACCACTACCATAAACGATGCCTGTGATGGCGTACGTTTTTAATGAATCAAGCGCAGTGATTAAATTTTTGATAGAAAATGAATTTGCACGAACAACTTTTTCGGCATACTTCAGCGTATCAACGTCTGCATAACAGTCAATGACCAAAACATTATAACCTTCATACCACGCGGCTTGTGCAAGCATTCGCCCTGAGGTTGCGATAATTAGCCAATAGCTCATCGCTGTTGCGCTTTACGGTTCTCCATGGAAAGACGTTTAATTTTTCGACGTTCAAAAAATTGCACCAAATGAAAAGTCAGCCAACTCACAACCGCCATGCTAATGCCAAAACCACTGTATGCAATTTGCCAAGGAATACCTTGCGTCATCATTGAAAACTCAGACATGCCACCAATTCCGGCAATCACATTGAGTGGCATAAATACCAGACTTATCACCGTGAGGCGTTTAATGTCTTTGTTCTGATTAACGTTAATAAAACCGACGGTGGCATCCAATTGGAAGTTAATTTTATTAAACAAAAACGACGTGTGACCATCAAGTGATTCTATGTCGCGCAAAATTTCACGCACATCTTCATGTTGAATAACGGATAAAAATCGACCGCGCATTAAAAAAGATAATGCTCGCCGCGTATCGAGAACATTACGACGAATCCGACCATTTAAATCTTCTTCTTCGGCGATAGCCGCAAGAATTTTGGCGGCTTCTTCATCGGTCATGTAAGACTTAAAAACTTGTCGTCCAACCGATTCCAGTTCGGTATAAATATCTTCGAGTGCATTCGCCGAGTATTCAACATCGGCTGCATATAAGTCGAGTAATAAATCTTTTGAATCTGAAATGTAATCGGATTCGGCTTTAGCACGTAAACGTTGCAGCCGAAATGCAGGTAATTCTTCGCTACGTACCGAAAACAACGTGTCTTTTTTTAATACAAATGCAACGGCAACGTTTCGTGATTCATCTTTACGGTCAAGTAAAAAATCAGAATGTAAATGCACTTCGCCATTATCTTCTATGTAAAATCGCGCACTGGTTTCTAAATCAGTCAGTTCTTTTGGATTAGGTAATTCAACATCAAAGACATCTCGCGCCCAATTCAAATGCTCTTCTTCGGGCATAACCAAATCAATCCAAATCGGTTTGGCATGTGCCAAATCACTTTTCGATTCGATAGGAATTTGCCGTAATAAACCATCATGTAAATCAAAAACGCGAATAACCATATTACGATTACGTGGGCGAAAATCCGCAGCAAGTTCTACGCGCGTGTCATAAGGCATTGCAGTCAAAATTTCTTCCTTACGCTCTTCTGCAATTAAATCCCAAACAATTTGCCTATCATCATGTGAAAAGATTTCCAGCATTTCTGCCATAGAATTGGTGTCGAGTTGTTCGAGTAAACGTTGTAATTCAACTAAATTTTGTTTTCGGACTAATTCTTCAACTAAGCGATGTCGCGCTAAGACGCTACGGACATTTAAAATAGTTTCTTTAGTATAAATTTCGTCGGCATCATTCATAATGGTCTAGCACTTTTTTAGGTTGCAAATTGATAATTATTTTTTCCGTGCGTTTTAGCCATATACATTGCCTTATCAGCACTGATGAGTAATTTTTCGTAGCTGTTACAGGTATCAGAATAGACGGCAATCCCGATACTTGGCGTAATGGAAAGATTTTTTGTTTTGCCGGTCAGGGTTTGATTTAGCGCGTGTAGCAATTTATCCGCAATAGGAATGATATGATGCGTTTCTGTTAAATGCGTCAAAACCACCACAAATTCATCACCACCTAAACGTGCAATCAAATCACGTTCTCGTACATTTTTTCTTAACCGTTCGGCGGTAATTTTTAATACCTCATCGCCAACATCATGACCTAAATTATCATTTACCGCTTTAAATCCATCTAAGTCGATAAATAACAATGCCAATAACTGCTGATTTTTTTGTGTGGAAGCTAAGGTAAGTTGAAAGGCTTCTTGCAAAGCCATACGATTCATTAAACCCGTTAAACTGTCGTAATGTGCTAAATATTCAATTTGTTCTGTGGCGCGTTTTTGCAAAGTAATATCTGAAAAAATGCCGATGTGATTGATTATTTTGCCGTATGCGTTACGCATTGTCGTAATGGTTAGCATTTCGGGATAAATCGTGCCATCTTTACGTTGATTCCACACTTCGCCTTTCCAAAAACCTTGTTCGTTAATGGCATTCCACATGTTTAGATAGAAATCAGCGTTTTGTTTTCCTGAACTTAAAAAATTAGGATTGCGACCAAGCACTTCATTACTGCTGTAGCCAGTAATTTCTGTAAACACGTTGTTAATTAGCGTTATGTTATTATTTTCATCCGTAACAACAATGGCTTCACCGATATGGTCGAATACTTGAGCGGCTAAACGAATTTTGGTTTCCATTTCACGTTGAATGGTGACATCTTGGAGAGTGCCAATCATTCGTACAATTTTTCCCGTCGCATCGGCGCGACTTTCAATGCGCTGGTGAATCATTTTTGTTTTGCCATTTTTACAATCTACACGATATTCCACATCATAATTTCCTGCCATACGTTCGGCATGGGTAAACGTGGCGGTCACATTTTCACGGTCGCTTGTTGTAATACGATTTAAAAAACGTTCAAAACACCATTCAACGAGATTTTCTGTAATGTCTAAAATACGATAACCTTCATCAGAACAGTGCAATTCATTTGTTTGAACATTCCAATCCCAATCGCCTAATTGAGCAATACGTTGTGCCTCAGTTAAACGACTAACACTGTGTTTTAACGCTTCAACATTATTGGCTAAACGGTAACGCATAACATTTAATGCGAAAAGCAGTTGTCCAATTTCATCATGATATTCAATCTCAATGGGATGATTGTAGTTTTCTACACTGAGTTGTTCACAATAAACAATAGCGTGATTTAAAACCCGTAATCGTTTTTTAAAATGAAATAAAAATCCAATTAATAGTGAAATTAACAAAAAAGCATTGGCAACAATGAAATAGCGTTTTTGCAATAAATCGTTGACACGTTGGTTTAGTGCCTGATTAAGTTCATCAACAACAGACGTGTACAACGTCATGATTTGTGTAATAACGTCGCTGGCCTGTATATAAAGTGCCTGATTATTAACGCTGTCTTTGTTTTGAAGAATATGTTGTTCAAACGTTAATAGAAATTGTTCAATTTGGTGATTGGTTTCTTGCAAATTTTCGCGTTGTGTTTGTTCAAAAGCAGGTAAAACGGTAAAGACTTTTTCGAGTTGTAAATTTACCGTTTGTATGGATAAGCGCACACTGTGGACCAATTTTGCAATTTCGACTTGTTCGGACGTACTGATAACGTGGTGCGGCAACAGCAAAACACTCGCAAATCCACGTAATTGCCCGATGTTCTCCATCAGATAAGGCAGATTTTCCACCATACTATTCATGAGATAATAAGTTGCTAACTGACTGTCTAAACTTAAATTACTGCTATCTGCAATATTTGTTGAATATGCGAGCATGTCAGTAATAAGCAAGGTATGGCGACTAAAATTTTCTCTTACCGTAAGTGTCAAATACGTTGTTTTTAAACTTTGCCATTTCGCTTGCAACGTACTTAATCGCTCACAAGGTAACACAATAATTTGAGCCTGACATTCTGCAAGATGTTCCGTAAAAGTGCTGTCAAGATGATTTTCTAACTCGGTTAAAACAGGTATCAGTTCTCGATCGCCATTTAGAAAACGATTAGCCGTGCCACGATGTTGCCCG
>DALYHZ010000081.1:0-10038 GCA_031970635.1 Methylococcaceae bacterium
ATCCGACACGCGCAAACTGGGGTCTTCGGCATCCGCAACGAGGAGCATTTCTTTTTCAGGACCAGTAATCGACGGTTGCTTCATTTCTTTGGCGTAAATAATCGCATCACAATTTCGCAAACGGTCGATGGCTTGTTCGGCGTGCATTAAAATACCGGAATTAAAACCGGGAACATCATGAAAAATAATATCGCGGTCGCTACGCAAACGAACGGTTTTTAATTGAATGCGTTTAATAGCAAGTGCTTGTGCGCGGTTTTTGAATACCGCCGATTGCAATAATTCGCTGATTTCGCCAATGTCTAAAAACGGTTGTTTAAAACCGCTTTTTTTGGTGAATTCGTAAATTTGATTCAGATTTTTTTCAGTGTCATTGAAATCTTCTTGGATTTCTTTTTTGTCGTTGTTTTTGCAACATCGCAATTTCTTCGCGTGTGTAATATTTAATCGAGAGTAATTGGTCTTGCTCGGTTTGCGCTGACCAAATTTCAGTGCTGGTAAATGTGCAACGCTCACGCGCCGATGGCAAAATTTCTTGTCCAAGCCACGCATTCAGCAACGCGCTTTTGCCCGCTTTTTCCAAACCGATGACCGCCACTTCAAAACGGTTGGCGCGTAAACGTTCGAGTTGGCGATTTAACCGCGCGTGTTCGGTTTCTAATTTTTGCAACATTTCAGGCGACATATCCACGCCTGTTTTATTACTCAATGTCATCAGCTTGTCAGACAACACCGAGGTTTTTTCTAAGCGGGTGAGTTGTTTTGCACAAGTTTCTAGCCAAGTTGCCATAACGTTTCCAAATCAAAATAAATTTTCTAAAAATATGAATTCAATCACTCAAATAAAACGGCGTATCGTAAAATCGGTTCTATTTAGTGTTTTATATGCTCGGTATAATATTAACATTATACAGGGTGGTCATAGCCGTCTAATTTTTGGGATTATTTTTTATGTTCGCACAACTCACTAAACCGCTCATCATGGGCATTTTAAATGTTACGCCAGACAGTTTTTCAGACGGTGGCAAATTTAATCAACGAGAAACTGCGCTACAACATGCACTGCGTATGATTGCCGACGGTGCAACGATTATTGACATTGGTGGCGAATCAACGCGCCCGAATTCCGAATCGGTTTCCGCAGACGAACAAATAAAACGTGTTGTGCCAATTATTGAAGCGATTCGCCAACATAGCGATGTTTTAATCAGTATCGATACCACGTTAAGCAGTGTCGCCGAAGCGGCTTTAAATGCCGGAGCAAATATCATCAATGATGTGTCAGCGGGAAAAGATGACGCAAAAATGTTTGCGTTAGCCGCACAAAAAAATGTGCCGATTGTGTTAATGCACGCTCAAGGTACGCCTAAAACGATGCAAAATAATCCGCATTACGAAGACGTTGTAAAAGAAGTCCTCGCGGATTTATCACAGCGGGCAAACGAAGCCATGCAAGCCGGCATTAAAAAAGAAAATATCGTGCTGGACGTGGGCATCGGTTTTGGCAAACGTAAACAAGACAATTTAGATTTGCTCGCGCATTTAGCTGAATTTGTAGCGTTAGGTTTTCCGGTGTTGTTAGGCACAAGTCGCAAGCGGTTTATGGGCGTGATTTGTGACGTGATTGAACCGGCAGAACTCGTGACCGCAACGGCTGTGACCACTGCACTTGGTGTGATGGCAGGTGTGCAACTGTTTCGTGTTCACGATGTGAAAGAAAATAAGCAAGCGCTTGATGTTGCATGGGTAATTAGGTCAGCTACGCAATAATCGAGTAAAATACTCAAAATTATTTTTTACATTTGGAATTATTTTTCTTATGACACACAAGTTAACTGCTCTTTCCCCCATCGACGGTCGTTACGCTGATAAAGTGGACGCATTACGTCCCATTTTTAGCGAATACGGTTTAATCCGTTTTCGCGTCCAAGTCGAAATTCGCTGGTTGCAAGCCTTAGCCCATCAAACAGAAATTGTTGAAGTCGCCCCCTTTAGCGATAGCGCAAATCAATTACTCAACGACATTATTTCGCAATTTTCAGAAACCGATGCCGAGCGCGTTAAAACCATTGAAAAAACCACGAATCACGATGTCAAAGCAGTCGAATATTTTTTAAAAGAAAAAATTGCCGGCAATGCAGAGCTTGAAAAAGTCAGTGAGTTTATTCATTTTGCTTGCACATCCGAAGACATTAACAATTTGTCTTACGCGCTCATGCTCAAAGCCGGACGTGAATTCCTTTTAGAACAAATCGAAGCGTGTATTTCAGCGTTGCACAAACTCGCGTTAGACACTGCCGCACAACCGATGCTCTCACGCACCCATGGGCAGTCTGCCACACCAACAACCGTTGGAAAAGAAATGGCGAATGTGGTGGCGCGTTTAACACGTCAAAAAAATCAACTCGAAAAAGTCGAATTACTTGGCAAAATCAACGGAGCAGTAGGAAATTACAACGCTCATGCGGTGGCATATCCTGAAGTGAATTGGGCGGAATTTGCCGAAAAATTTGTCACGTCATTAGGTTTAACATTCAATCCATATACGATTCAAATTGAACCGCACGACTACATTGCCGAATTTTTCCACACGCTGTCACGTTTCAATACGATTTTGCTCGATTTCGACCGCGATATTTGGGGTTATATTTCGCTCGGTTATTTCAAACAACGCACAATTGCTGGTGAAGTCGGTTCTTCGACCATGCCGCACAAAGTCAATCCAATTGATTTTGAAAATTCCGAAGGCAATTTAGGGTTAGCCAATGCGTTATTTGGCTTTTTAGCTGAAAAATTACCGGTTTCGCGTTGGCAACGGGATTTGACGGATTCGACCGTTTTACGAAATATCGGTGTGGGTGTAGCGCATACCGTGATTGCAATTCAAGCGACGTTGAAAGGCGTGTCGAAATTGGAACTTAACGCCGATGCGCTAGACGTAGATTTAAATACCAATTGGGAAGTGTTAGCAGAGCCGATTCAAACCGTGATGCGTCGTTATGGCATCGAAAAACCGTATGAAAAATTAAAAGAACTCACACGCGGTCATCGCATTACGCCTGAGGATTTACGGCAATTTATAGAGGTGTTAGCCATTCCCGATGAGGCAAAAGCGCATTTATTGGCTTTAACGCCACGCAATTACACGGGCTACGCTGAACAATTAGCACGCGAGGTTTAATCATGTCTGCACGTCTTAGAAAAATTACCCAACAAGTTTTAGTCGGCAACGTTAAAGTCGGCGGCGGCGCACCGATTGTCATTCAATCAATGACCAATACCGATACTGCTAACGTGACGGCAACGGTTAATCAAATTATCGAACTTGCCACCGCTGGTTCAGAACTCGTCCGCATTACGGTCAATTCTGAAGAAGCCGCGCAAGCCGTGCCACAAATTAAAGCACAATTGCTTGCTAAAAATTGTTCAGTTCCCGTCGTCGGTGACTTTCATTTTAACGGACATAAATTGCTTGAAAAATATCCTGATTGCGCGGCGGCTTTGGATAAATATCGCATCAATCCAGGTAACGTCGGACGTGGTAAAGCGCGTGACCCACAATTTCAACAAATGATTGAATTCGCTTGCCAATACAATAAACCCGTGCGAATCGGTGTGAATGGCGGCAGTTTAGATCAATCGGTTTTGACACGATTGCTTGATGAAAATCGTGCGTTGGCACAACCTGAACCGTTAGCGGCAATTACACGCAAAGCGATTGTGTTATCGGCGTTGGAAAGTGCGGCAAAAGCTGAAGAACTCGGTTTAGGCAAAGATAAAATTATTTTGTCTTGCAAAATCAGTAACGTGCAAGAATTGATTGCCATTTATGAAGATTTATCAGCGCGATGTGATTACGCGTTGCATTTAGGATTGACCGAAGCGGGCATGGGTTCAAAAGGCATTGTCTCATCAGCGGCAGCGTTATCTATTTTGATGCAACAAGGTATCGGTGACACAATTCGTATTTCGCTAACGCCAGAACCCGGTACATCACGCACACAAGAAGTGATTGTCGGACAAGAAATTTTGCAAACGATGGGTTTTCGCGCTTTCACACCGATGGTCATTTCCTGCCCCGGTTGCGGACGCACGACCAGTGATTATTTCCAAAAACTCGCGCTTAATATTCAAACTTATTTGCGCGACCAGATGCCGATTTGGCGCACGCAATATCCCGGTGTGGAAGAAATGGAAGTTGCCGTGATGGGTTGTGTCGTAAATGGTCCGGGCGAAAGTAAAAATGCCAATATCGGTATCAGTTTACCTGGCACTGGCGAATCACCGGTTGCGCCGGTTTATGAGGATGGCGAAAAAACCGTCACTTTAAAAGGCGACCACATTGCTGAAGAGTTCCAAGCCATCGTGCAACGTTACGTCGAAACCCATTACGGGAAAGCGCAGTAATGTTACCGCGTATTGCTTTAACGTCTGGTGAACCGGCAGGAATCGGTGTGGATTTGTGCATTCAACTCGCACAGGAGATTTTGCCAGCGTGTGAATTGGTGGTTCTCGCGGATGCAGAGCTGTTGCATCAACGCGCTAAACAATTGGATTTGCCGTTGATGTTGCATCATTTCGACCCAAATAAACCACAAGCCATTTTGCCGCGCGGGCATTTGACGATTTTGCCTGTTGCGCTAAAAGTACCAGCAGAAGCGGGGATTTTAAATCACGAAAATAGCGAATATGTTCTCGAACTGTTAGACCGCGCGACGCACGGTTGTTTGAAAGGGACATTTTCGGCGATGGTGACTGCGCCGGTGCATAAAGGTGTGATTAACGAAGCGGGTTTTGCATTCACTGGTCACACTGAACATATTGCCCTGCAAACAGGTGGTCATCCTGTGATGATGCTCGCAACTGAAGGCTTGCGCGTGGCGTTAGCGACCACGCATTTGCCACTTTCAAAAGTGAGTGCCGCGATTACGCCTGAGCTTGTAGAAAAAACACTTCGTATTTTACATCGTGATTTGCGAACCCGCTTTCATCTTGAACAACCGAAAATTTTGGTATGCGGGTTAAATCCGCACGCCGGTGAAAACGGTTATTTAGGGCGCGAGGAAATCGATATTATCAATCCGGTTCTGGAAAAATTACGCGGCGAAGGTATGGCGTTACAAGGCGCATTGCCAGCGGATAGTTTATTTACCAACAAATATTTGCAAAATGCGATGCGGTGCTGGCGATGTATCACGACCAAGGTTTGCCGGTATTGAAATACAAAGGTTTTGGTCGGGCGGTTAATATCACATTAGGTTTGCCGATTATTCGCACGTCCGTTGACCACGGTACGGCGTTAGAGTTAGCAGGAACAGGCAAAGCCGATATTGGCAGTCTGCAATATGCTGTGCAAACAGCGATAAACATGAGTTCAAGTTAATGGCACATCAAGCACGCAAACGGTTTGGGCAAAATTTTCTGCACGACCAAAATATCATCAACAATATTATCGGTAGCGCGATGATTCGTGACGGTGAAAATTGGGTTGAAATTGGTGCAGGGCAGGGCGCGTTAACCGAACCGTTACTCAAAAAAGTACAGCATTTGGATGTTGTCGAACTCGACCGCGATTTGGTGACGTGGCTCGAACACAAATTCTCAAGTTACACAAATTTGAAAATTTACAGTGCCGATGCGTTGCGTTTTGATTTTGCCTCGCTTGCTCCAAACGGTGAAAAACTGCATGTCATTGGTAATTTGCCTTACAACATTTCTACGCCGCTGATGTTTCATTTGCTCGAAACAACGAATTGCATTGCCGATATGTTGTTTATGTTGCAAAAAGAAGTGGTGAATCGGATTTGCGCCCAGCCGAATGATAATTCTTACGGGCGATTAAGCGTGATGATGCAATATTATTGCGCGACCGAATGGTTGTTTGACGTGCCACCGGAAAGTTTTAATCCTGTGCCGCAAGTGATGTCAGCCATCGTGCGTTTAGTGCCGCATTCAAAACCGCCCGTTCAAGTGGATGATGTAAAAACATTAAGTCACGTCGTTACCGAAGCCTTTTCGCAACGCCGTAAAACCTTGCGTAATTCGTTAAAAAAATCTTTGTCTGAAAATGAAATGATAGATTTAGGTATCGATGCCACTTTACGCGCTGAAAATATCAGTTTGGAAGAATTTGCGAAATTGGCAAATGCGGTCAGTCAAAATCTCTAACACTGCGACAAATTGTCGCGTGACAATTTGTCGCATTTTCAACATACACGTTTCTCTTTAGAATGTAATCTCTCTCGAAAGCACCCTCTAGCGTTGAGAGTCTTATATCCTTCTCTTTTCAATGCAGCATCGATTTTTTGATGCTGCATTTTTTTTGCCTTTTGTTCATCAAATACTACAGTCTAATATGTAAATGCATTTATACATATTACATTTTTTTTATAAATCCGACCGGTTTGATACTCTTATTTTGTTATCCTCAGAAAGATCTATCTATTACCGAGTGGAATCCATCACCACCTAAAAAAATGGGGCGAAAACCGAAAAGCCTTATGAGTAGGTAAAAACATCTTCTAGGAGTATTTCACATGGCTGATAACGCGAATCCAACTAACAAGTATGGACAATATGTGCCAGCAGGCACTTATCAAAACAGCAGTGCAGAAATTTTCCATCACCCTCAATGCAGAATGCGAACAAACTGGTGGAAATGTCGTGCAATCACCATCTTTAACGTTTTTAGCAACCGATGCCGCAAATATCAGTGACATCGAAAACAGAGAAGGCGTGCTTCAAATCATTACGGCTTAAAAATTGTCAATGGAAGCCAAAACCATTAAAAAAATTTGGGGAGTAAACCGAAAAGCCAAACGAGTAGGTGTGTTTTAATTCTTATGAGGTGATGTATGGAAGGTTATATAGGACAAATTATATTATGGTCTGGCGTTCAGTATGTTCCACTTAATTGGCTGGAATGCAATGGGCAAACAGTTCTGATACAGCAATATCAAGCATTGTATTCGTTAATAGGAACAATTTACGGTGGTGATGCTAAAACTACTTTCGCACTTCCCGATTTGCAAGCGCGTGTTCCAGTTGGTATTGGTACTGCTGGTATTGGTACCAATCCAGTAGTGCCATTAACTGTTAAATTAGGGGAAAAAGGTGGGTCAAATACGGTTACTTTCGCTAATTCACTAACGGCAATACTAAACGCCACACTGACAGCGGCTAATATCCCTGCGTTGACTGCTAATGTTAGTATTCCTACGGTAAATGCAGATGGCAATACCAATGACCCCTCAAATGCAAATCTTGCAAAATCAGCATCATTAGGTTCAGATGGCGTCAACATTTATAACAATGGGGCAACCAGCACACATCTTAACCCCTTTGGTATTACAGTGGGAAATTCAACTCCAACGCCAATCACGGCACAAGTTTCAATTCCTACCAATCAAAACACGGCAGTGAATAGACAGCCCTATCTAGGATTACGCTATATCATCTGTGTGAATGGTCTTTATCCTGACCGTCCTTAAATTTATGAGTTTGGACTTAGCCAACCTCAGAGTTGGCTAAGTTTTTTTCATTTTATCCTATACTGTCACTCAATATTTTGTATTGCCAAAAACTACATTCATTTCCTATTTTTGAATATTATTTGCGCAATTGACTTTTAGAAAGATTCTCTTATGAACAGCATCCCATCTACTACGAAAGAATTCCTCTTCATCGACGCAAACGTTGCAGATAAACAAACCCTTATCGATAGCGTTGCATCAAATGTTAAAGTCGTTGAATTAAACGATAAATCGAATGTGCTTGACCAAATGGTTGCCGCACTCAAGGGACAAAAAAACCTCGATGCGATTCACATTATCTCGCACGGCAGTGAAGGGGAATTAGATTTTGCAAGCGGGGCGTTAAACAGTAGCAATCTTTCAAATTACACCGACCAACTCAAAAAAATTGGTAACGCACTTTCGGCGACAGGCGATATTTTGCTTTACGGTTGTGACGTAGCAAAAGGCTCGGATGGCAATGCGTTTATCAATTCGATTGCCAATTTAACGAAGGCGGATGTCGCAGCGTCGGATGATTTGACGGGAGCAAGTTGGTTGGGTGGTGATTGGGCGTTGGAATATCAAGTCGGTGAACTGAACACTAAATCTATTACGCCTTCCAATTACAATTATTCATTAACTGTTCCTTCACGAATAACAAATTTCTCATATTCAGCAAGCACGGATGTTACTCCAGCCACTTTCAAACCGCTATCATCGGGAACGCTAACAAAAGCTGACCTAAGCGGCACGGGTTGGGATTTTGTTATGGATTATTATGCCACTGCTGCGAATGTAACAAGTGTATATTTTCGAGGTTTGCCTGCGCCTACTTACGATGCTGGTGGTGGTGGTGGTTCGATTCGTATGGCTGCGGGTAACAGTAGTGATGCGACAAAAAATGGCAGTAACTTTTTTGAAGTAAGAATGGATGCGCCTAACTATATATTTGATTTAAATAGTTTTTATTTGAGGAAAAATTCAGCTGGGAATATCACTATTGAGGCACTTGATTCGTCTTATAACGTCATAGCTGGTTCTGCAACTACAGTAAATATACTACTAGCAAATACTTTTCAACCGATTTCCTTAGCGTCAAACACAAAATATGTCGGGATTTATGGCTTTAGGGTGAGTGGTTATGTTAAAAACTCTGATGGGCCATATTTTGACACGCTTGTTGCGGATAACATCAGAACGAATATCAATACCCCCCCAACATTTACAGGCGGTGCAAATGCAGGATTAACCGTTTTAGAAGACGCAGCAACTACGACTATCACCACCGCGATGTTGCAGGTGAAAGACGCAGAACAACTGGCTTCCGCGTTGACATACACAGTAACAACTCTACCGACTAAAGGAACGTTGACCAATAACGGCGTGGCAGTTGCGTTAAATGGGACGTTTACGCAGGCGAATATCGACAGCGGTTTAATCAAATTCACACCATCGGCTAACGCGAATGGTTCAGATAGTGTTGGTTTTAGTGTTTCGGATGGAACGGTAAGTATTTCGGGAACGTTTGGTTTAACGATTACGCCGGTCAATGATGCCCCGACGATATCTGTTACATCTTGGACACCGGCTGGCACAGCGGGCTTTTCTGCGGGAGCAACATCGTATGAAAGCCTAGCCATTGATGCCAGTGGTACCCCATATCTGGTATATCAGGATGGTGCAAATTCGTCTAAAGCCACGGTGATGAAGTTCACTAACGGTGCGTGGTCAGTTGTCGGGACAGCAGGCTTTTCTGCGGGGTCGACATCGTATGAAAGCCTTGCGATTGATGCCAGTGGCATCCCGTATCTGGCGTATGCGGATGGTTTCAATTCGAATAAAGCCACGGTGATGAAGTTCACCAACAACGCGTGGTCAGTTGTCGGGACAGCCGTATCGGCGGGGTCGGCATCGTACGAAAGCCTTGCGATTGATGCCAGTGGTACCCCGTATCTGGCGTATCAGGATGCTGCAAATGCGTCTAAAGCCACGGTGATGAAGTTCACTAATGGCGCGTGGTCAGTTGTCGGGACAGCAGGCTTTTCTGTGGGGTCGACATCGTATGAAAGCCTTGCGATTGATACCAGTGGTACCCCGTATTTGGCGTATCGGGATGGTGCAAATTCGAATAAAGCCACGGTGATGAAGTTCACTAATGGCGCGTGGTCAGTTGTCGGGACAGCAGGCTTTTCTGCAGGGGCGACATCGTATGAAAGCCTTGCGATTGATGCCAGTGGTGTTCCGTATCTGGCGTATCAGGATGGTGCAAATTCGTCTAAAGCCACGGTGATGAAGTTCATCAACGGTGCGTGGTCAGTTGTTGGAACAGCAGGCTTTTCTGCGGGGGTGCCACAGTACGAAAGCCTAGCGATTGATGCCACTGGTACCCCGTATCTGGCGTATCAGGATGGTGCAAATGCGTCTAAAGCCACGGTGATGAAGTTCACTAACGGCGTGTGGTCGCTCGTTGGGACAGCGGGGCTTTCTGCGGGGATAACCTACAACGAAAGCCTTGCGATTGATG
>DALYHZ010000082.1:0-1266 GCA_031970635.1 Methylococcaceae bacterium
TATGACGATAAGTAGTGGGTTCTAAATAACGAAAAGCCGTGTCTTCTAATTCCCATTTAAACTGGTGTATTCCTAAACGATTGGCAATGGGCGCGTAAATATCAAGCGTTTCATGTGCGATGAACTGGCGAATTTCATGTGACTCTTTGGGTAAATTGCGCAGCCGTTGAATTCGATACGCCATTTTAATTAACACGGCGCGCACGTCTTGCGTCATCGACAGTAACATTCGCCGCAAAATTTCCGCTTGATTGGGCTGACTTGCCATTTCAGGCGAATACACGCGAATATTATTTAACCAATTAACATCTTGTATTAAGCCCGCAACCGTATCGCCAAATTGCGAAGTAAAATCAATCGGCTGGGGCAAGGTAATTAAACGCGGGTCGCTTAAAATTGCCGCCAAAATCGTTTTCAAATCAACATGAAAACCAATCAAAATGGCGGCAACTTCAACCCCTTTTGGACGAATATAATTCGGGTCATCGGCGATCAAACCGACAATGGCTAACGCTTTTTGTAACTGTGCTTTTTCCTCGGCATTATAGCGATGCAGCAATTGTTCGATAGGAATGGTGACTGGTTTCATAACTCGTTTAAAAACTATGACTCGCCACTAATCAATAAAACGTTTTGTTAAATCACCAAACGCATCAATGCGTCTATCGCGTAAAAACGGCCAGATTCGACGCACCGTTTCAGAACGCACTAAATCAATTTCAGCGGTCAACACTTGTGTATCCGTTGCATTAGCATGCACTAAAAATTCGCCTTGCGACCCCACAATAAAACTGTTTCCCCAAAAATCGATGCCACTATCTGAATTCGGCGCAAATTCAAAACCAATACGATTACACGAAATAACAGGCAAACCGTTCGCCACGGCGTGACCACGTTGCACCGTAATCCACGCTTCGAGTTGTCTTTCCTGCTCTTCTTTGGTGTCATTTTTATCCCAGCCAATCGCGGTTGGATAAATTAACAAGTCCGCACCTGCTAACGCCATTAAACGTGCCGCTTCGGGATACCATTGATCCCAACAAATCAACACGCCTAATTTGCCAATCGATGTTTGAATGGGCGTAAAACCTAAATCGCCTGGCGTGAAATAATATTTTTCATAAAATGCAGGATCATCGGGAATGTGCATTTTGCGATATTTGCCGGCAATGCTACCGTCTTTATCGAAAACAACCGCTGTATTGTGATAAAGCCCTGCCGCGCGACGTTCGAAAATTGTCGAAACAATGACAATACTTAATTCTT
>DALYHZ010000082.1:1276-9855 GCA_031970635.1 Methylococcaceae bacterium
ACAAAATATCGGTTGTTTTACAAGGAATCGGTTGTGCTAAATCAAATACGCGGTGGTCTTCGGTTTGGCAAAAATATTTACCTAAATGCAATTCAGGCAACACCACTAAATCGGCTTTTGCTGCCGCCGCTTCACGAATTTTGGCAATTGAGAATTCTAAATTGACTTGATAATTATCATCGCCACAGGGTTGTTGCACCGCACTGACGATTAACTTTTTTTGCATAAATTATTAACCTCGTGCTTGTTCTGGAAATTGCATGGTCATGCAATGCAAACTGCCGTATTGATGCACAAGCGGACGGCAAGGAATGGGAATAATTTTGTGCTGTGGAAACACAGCTGCTAATTTCTTCGTCGCCACGCTATCCATCGGATCGCCATAAATTGGCACTAACACCGCGTGATTGATAATTAAAAAATTTGAATAATTCGCTGGTAACGGTTCGTCTTCTTCATCAAAAATGGGTTTAGGCAACGGCAAAGCGATCAAATTATAAGGTTCACCCGCTTCGGTTCTAAACATTTCTAATTGCATTCGCATTCTGTCTAAACTTTCAAAATGTGGGTCGTTTGGATTATCACAACTGGTATAAGCAATCGTGGTTGGATTGCAAAAACGTGCAAGTGTATCAATATGTGCGTCGGTATCGTCACCGGCTAAATTTTCTTGTTGAATCCATAAAACCCGTTTTGCACCTAAATGCGTTTTTAATTGTGCTTCGATTTGTTCTTTCGTTAAATCTTTATTACGATTCGGATTAAGCAAACAATGGCTGGTCGTTAAAATCGTGCCTTCACCGTCACTTTCAACGCTTCCGCCTTCCAAAATAAAATCAATGTCGTGATGGGCTTTGCCTTTGAAAAATTTAGCATTTGCTAATTTATGATTGAGCGCATTGTCGTTTGCGAAATCGTATTTGCTACCCCAACCATTAAATTGAAAATTTTAATGCCCCTTCTTTTTCAACCGTCAAAAACGTGGTGTCGCGCACCCAAATATCATTAACCGGCGCGTGAATAAATTGAATGTCTTCATGACGTTCCACTAATTTTTCAATATGACGTTGATGTGCCTCGTCACGGCAAACGATTAACAACGGTTGGTATTCGGTAATGGTGTCGGCAATCACACTGTAAGTTTCTTCAACTGATTCAAGACGATTACTAAAATCGCCAGTTTCGTGTGGCCATGCAATTAAGACGGCAGCTTGTTTTTCCCATTCTGCTGGAAATCTTGTCATTAGTCGTTCCTCGTATCTATTTTATGGGGATGATTTTGTATTTAGGTGGCAAAACTCAAACCGATTTATTCAAAATTTTTAACTCTTTGTGTATCTCGCGCAGCAACTCTACGACTTCATTGATTTTCCAATACCAACAAATTAGCTCTCTACAAATCAGAAAGATAACTATTAGTCCGACTAATCCCGCTATCGTGAAAAATATCATGTCATTCATATACACACGCTGGTCTAATTTTAAAATTACACTTCAATGCTTGTGAGCCACAAATCATGCTTATTGCACAAACTTAAAACGTGTAGTGTGCCGCTGTAATTAGGCAATGAAAAGGTTGAAATAGCCGTTTTATCCACGGTTGGATTGAATAAATGTTCATCTAAAAATTGATAATTTTTATCAAGCAGAACGTGTTTGACAATGTAATGTTCAAAACCATTCATTTCGTGTGCAGTGGTCACTTTTACGGTCGATTTTTCAATTTCAACGGTTGGTAAATGCGTTGCCACTTTGCCCGCCCAACGTCCCGCATTTTCTTTAGTGTAAAAAAGACCGCCTGCGCCAACGAGTTGCGCGTTTTTTGTTTCTGCCAATACAGGCGTAGCACTTAAAACGGTTAAACCTGCGCCAGCCAAACCCAAGCGCATAAAATCACGACGTTTCATTTTCTTCTCCTAAAATTATTTTAGTTGTTTCCCGCAATCGATAACTGCTCTATTAAAATAGACCCTGTTCGCACATTGCCACGATAATCCACATCGTTACCGACAGCGATAATATGTTTAAACATCTCTTTTAAATTTCCAGCAATGGTAATTTCTTCGACGGGATATTGAATCACGCCGTTTTCAACCCAAAAACCTGCCGCACCGCGCGAATAATCGCCCGTTACCATTTTTACGCCCTGCCCCATTAACTCTGTTACAAATAAACCAGTACCAAGTTTTTGTAACATCGACTCAAAATCACCGGCGTTTGGTGTTAGCGTTAAATTTCGTACGCCGCCCGCGTTACCGGTACTTTTTAAGCCTAATTTTTTTGCCGAATACGTGCTTAATACATAATCTTGTAAAATGCCATCGCACACTAAATCACGGTGTTTTGTTGCCACACCTTCGCCGTCATATGCAGCACTGCCTAGCGCGCCAATCAAATGTGGTTGCTCGTAAATATGAATAAATTCAGGAAAAATTTGCGTATTGAGCGCATCCAACAAAAATGTCGATTTACGATATAAACTGCCGCCGCTAATCGCACCGACAAATGAATTTAACAGACTGCTCGCTATTTCCGCGCTAAATAAAACCGGACATTGACGCGGACTTAAACTACGACCGCCTAATCGACGCAACGTGCGTTCAGCGGCTTTAATTCCCACTTCTCGCGCCGTTTCTAATTGCTGTGCATTTCGCGCCACACTGTACCAATAATCACGCTGCATATCGTCACCGCGTTGCGCGAGAACCGAACAACTCAACGAATGACGTGAACCAATTCGTGCTTGCAGAAAACCTAAGCTATTGCCAAGCACGCTAATGCCTCGATGCGTACTAACCGATGCACCTTCGGAATTGGTAATGTGTGCGTGATAATTTCGCGCCGTTTCTTCACATTCAATGGCTAAGTCAATCGCTTTTTCAGACGATAACGCCCACGGATGATATAAATCCAAATCAGGGAATTCGGTTGCCAATAAATCTGCGTCCGGCAATCCAGCACAATCGTCTTCACTTGTATAACGGGCAATGCTACACGCCGCGCTAACGGTTTCTTTTATCGACGCAGGTGACAAATCTGTGGTACTCGCCGCACCTTTACGTTGACCAAAGAAAACTGTCACACCTAGCCCTTGACTGCAATGGTGTTCAATGGTTTCCACAACGCCCAAACGTGCCGTAACCGATAATCCATCATCCACACTCAAACCCGCTTCAGCCGCTGTTGCACCTTGTGCTTTTGCCTCATCTAAAAGTTGTTGAACTGTGTTTTTTAATTCTGTAATTCGTTCAATCTGCACAAAGAAATCCTTTTAATGTTTCGACGCGCCAGCATCAACGGTGCGAGTTTTGTTAATGAAAATATTTTTCAACCTATCCAACGCCGAATGCAATGTAGTATCCATCACGGTTTCATTGCCAATCGAGACGATGATGCGTGTTAATTCAGGCATTTTGTTTTTAGTTGAAGCAATGTAGATGGGTTGTACATATAAAATCGTATTACCCATTGGCAAAATGACGATACGCCCCATTTCAACCGACGAACCGTTTTGATCCCAGAGCGTAAATTGTTCTGAAATTTCCGGATGCTGTTGCGTTAACGCTTCGATTTGCTCAGGACCATTCACTTGCACGTCTTTACCAAATTTAAAGACCGTCAAACTTGGTTTATATGCGCCGCTACAATTAACCTTATCCATCGTACTGGCAATGCCGACCATGCTTAAATTATTACGATTAACCGGTGTCATCGCATTGATTAAGTCAAACTCTTCGCTGTCATTACAATAACCAAAATCCATCGTTTGGTAATAAGGCAAAACGGGCTTTTCACGCACATTCGCTTGCGCCCATGTTTCAGCTTGCTCGTAGAAAAGCTCTGGGCTAGTTTGATGATATTTTGCGTAAACTTGCATTTGTACGGCATACAAATCACGCGGATAGCGTAAATGCGCTTTTAATTCTTGTGGCATTTCATCTAACGATTTAAACAAACTTGGGTAAGCGCGGTTATAAACCTGTGCAATAGAATCTGTTTGGTCAACTAAATAATAATCCACATCACCATCCAGCGCATCGACCACAATCTTTACCGAATTACGAATGTAATTAAACGATTCTTGACCATTCAAGTTTTCATTATAAATCGGTTTTGAAACAGGATATTTATCCGACAACGTGTAAGCGTCTTGAATCCAATAAAAACGGTCCTTGGTCATGACTAAATAAGGGTCTTTATCTAAGTGTAAAAACGGCGTGAGTTTATGAATTCGCTCCGTAATATTGCGATAAATTTTTAACTTACTGTCTTTGGAAATGTTGGTTGAGAAAAAGACTTTCTCATCGCCTAATTTAAAGGCGAATAGAGCTTTTTTAAAGGTCGAGGTAATCGGAATTCCACCTTCACCGTGATACGGCGTTGTTTCATTCGCATCCGTACCAGCAATCCCGACAACGTTTAATTCATTTGGCACAATCGCATAATCGTATTGTTCTTGACCATAATAAATATCGGGGTGTTCAACACTTAATCCGACATCAGAGTGCATGTTCAAATCACGCAAATACCATGTTAATGGTGCGTCAGCATCTTGCGCGGCAGGTGTAATCACTGCGCCGTAACCGTGAGTGTAACGTAGATGGCGATTTTCCCAGTTTTGCGCTTCTTTTGGCAATTTAGAAACGTTCACTTCTCGAGCCGCAATATTTACTTGGCGCAAATGGTCTGAAATAAAGTAACGGTCTTCGTCTACCGTTAAAAATTTGTAGTAAGGGCGAATTTCTTGCAATTGTTTATAGCTGAAAATAATAAATTCTCTGTCCCAAACCGGAATATTTTCAAAATGTTTCTGACTGCTCCATGTATCAATGTCTTGCGCGGCATCCAATTTAACGTTCATCTCAACCGTTTTAATATTTTTCAAATCATACGCGGCAAGTGTTGCGTTAATATTATGTTGCATGAATTCATGTTCTGTTTTGACAGGATTTGGATTAACAACAAAGCGTTGCAACGCATCAGGAATAAATTTTAGATTGGGTAATTGCCAAACACTCAAAAATACAAACAATGAAATCCATAACGGCATACGTTTATCATGATTTTCAGAATGGACAAATCGAATAGCAATCAACGCAAAAATTAAAAATGTCGCCATTGCCGCCCAAATTAACGGCAATTGATAACGGATTTCAAGAAAACCCGGTCCAAAGAAAATGGGTGCGTGACTATCGGTATAGAGCAACGAAAAACGTTGCAACATAAATCCCCAAAGGACAAATGCCACCACGAATCCAATCAATAACGTTAAATGAATTTTTGCACCTTTGGGATAACTTTTACGATGGTCTGGAATGTAGGTATGTTCTAGCCAATACAATACGCCAACCATGATAAAAATAAGCGAAGCAGTAATTAACAATTCTTGTTGAATCAACTGATACGTCGGATACGACAGCATGTAAAAACTGACATCGTTATTGTAAACCGTTTCTTTTACCCCCGACGCGCTACCGAAGAAATATTGCAACGTCGATTCCCACTGACTATAAAACGGTGCGGCAATAATCATCGCTAACAATAACGAAATAGGTGTGTAAATTTTCACCGAGCCATTCATGAAAGTCTCAGAAAACTTTTGAAAACGGCGTGTTTCATTTTCGGTTAATAAATCTTTATCGATATTCAAACCTAAATGGCGTGAGGCAAGCCAAAAATGACTAAAGAAAATAATAAAAAACGCCAGTGTCACGCCACCGGAAAGAAAAAATTTATACAGTAAGCGTAACCAAAAATACGATTCCAATTTCAGCGATTGATACCACCACAAATCCACAAATAAATCGATGAAAATGAAATGAAAGGCGACGAATAAAACCACTGCAAGGGCGACTGTGCCGCCAAGCATCGCGGGTAGAAATTTCAAATTCCGCATGGTGTTCCCTCTGGTGTAAATAAAAAAATAGTGTATGCGCGTTATTCTAACATTCTCGGGCGCGTTATGTGCCACGATAACCCGAAGTAATTGGATAACGGCGGTCACGCCCAAACGCACGATCGCTAATCCGAATGCCTGTTGCCGACTGACGACGCTTATATTCACTGCGATCGACTAAACGAATTGCTCGCCTCACCGCTTCAGGTGGAAAACCTGCGGCAATAATTTCATCTGCGGACTGGTCTTGTTCAATATAACGCGCCAAAATCGGGTCGAGTATGTCATAAGGTGGCAATGAATCCGAATCACATTGATTTGGCGCAAGTTCTGCCGAAGGTGGACGTGTTAAAACACGTTCGGGAATCACAGGCGATACACCATTGCGATACCGCGCTAATTCATAAACTAATAATTTCGGCACATCTTTTAGTGGCGCAAAACCACCAGCCATATCGCCATAAAGCGTGGCATATCCAACGCTCATTTCGCTTTTATTACCGGTGGTGAGTAATAATTTTCCTTGTTTATTCGACATTGCCATCAAAACAACACCACGACATCGTGCTTGGATATTTTCTTCGGTGGTATCAAGCGGAGTACCGGCAAACGATTCTGCCAACATGTCAGTAAACGCATTCACCGCTGGTTCAATTGAAATGCAATGGTATTTCACGCCCATAATTTCAGCTTGTTTTTGCGCGTCATCATTGCTCATTTTTTGTGTATATTTTGACGGCAACGAAATCGCTTCGACATTTTCTGCGCCTAACGCATCCACGGCTAACGCTAAAACTAATGCCGAATCAATGCCGCCAGATAATCCCAAAATCGCACCTTTGAAACCATTTTTTCGCACATAATCTTGAATACCACGCACTAACGCTTTGTAATCACTTTTTATCGGTTCATAAATTGGCGCACACGTTGTTGGAATGGGTTGTCCATTTTCAAATTCGATGACGCTGATTTGTTCGATAAACTCCGCCGCACGAAATACCACTTCACCATTAGCATTTGTGACAAAAGATGCGCCATCAAACACTAATTCATCTTGTCCACCCACCGCATTAACATAAACGATAGGCAGTTGTGCGGCGTTGGCGTGAGAACCAATCAACGTTTCACGTTGTTGCGCTTTGCCAGAATGAAACGGTGACGCATTTATTGTTAATAAAATCTCTGCCCCTGCTTCTTTGGTTGCTTGCACAATTTCAGAATGCCAAACATCTTCACAAATCGTTAAGCCAATAAATTGACCTTTAAACTCAAATACACACGGTTGTGTACCGGCAGAAAAATAACGCATTTCGTCAAAAACGCCGTAATTTGGCAATTTTTGTTTACGGTAAGTTGCTAAAACACAGCCTTCTGACAAAACAATGGCACTGTTATACAACCTGTCATCGCTAACCTCTGGAAATCCAACAATAATTCCTATCTCTGGCGCGATGCTTGCTAACTGAAAAATAGCGTTATTAGCATCACGAATAAAATCCCGGCGAAACAGCAAATCTTCGGGAGGGTATCCTGTGAGTGTCAGTTCAGGAAATATAATTAAATCAATCACTAAGCTATTGCGAATGTTGGTTATAGTTTCAACAATTCGGCTAAAGTTAGCGGCAACATTGCCGATTAAACTGTCAGTTTGAACAAGCGCGATTTTTAAAGACATAGCTTTTTTAAAAGGTAAAAGGTTCAAGGTGAAAGGTTCAGGTGAACCGCCGGTAATCATAACCTAAGCGTCGCGTTTTGTACTGACGATTTGATGGCACTAATTTTATTTTGAAACAGGTGATAGTCATGACAACAGAACAAGAAACACAAAATGATTCTATTTGGTGGAATTTTATTGAAGCCTTGAGTGATGAATTTATTAACCAAACTGGTTTTGGCATTTATGCCCACATTACGCCTTTAGACGTACACAATGTGTATCAGGAGTTTCAACAACGTCAAGCACCCATTCGCCGATTTGCCCGCGAATATGTTCGTTCTTATGTTTAAGAAACTTAAAGCATGATGCTGTCGCTATATTTCTGACGCGACAGCGTCTATTTTTTTAACCTATTTATGGATTTTGATTGTGTCGTGAAAACATTTTCTCATTCTTTATCGGCAAATACGCTTTCATGGTGTAGCCCCTTAATCATTCCTGTAGCATTAGTTGTTTTATCCGGTTGCGCGGGTGATATGGATATTAAACCCGAACCGGTTGTGCAACATCCCATTTATAAACGCAATGCCACAACACCTGCTGTTGATTATGCGTTAAGTTTACAAGGTGTACCATATAGTTATGGCAAAGCTTCACCGGAAGAAGGTTTTGATTGCAGTGGTTTTGTGAAATATGTTTATGAACAAAATGGCGTGCATTTACCGCGTACAGTCAAAGAAATGGCAAATGTACTCACACCTGTACCGAATAATAATATTCATTCGGGAGATTTGGTCTTTTTCAATACATCGGGTAATTCTGTTTCACATGTGGGAATTTATGTGAATGAAAGTAACTTTGTTCATGCACCCAGTACACGCGCTGGTAAAGTGATGATCTCTAGTCTAAAGAACAATTATTGGCGTGAGCGATTCATCGATGCACGTCGTCCAACCAAAAATTTAAACTAAAAATATTTTCCTTCGCTTCACAAACCAAAATTCATCAATCTTTTCCAAATCATAA
>DALYHZ010000083.1:0-9825 GCA_031970635.1 Methylococcaceae bacterium
CTCAGCAAGTTCGTCAAGGGTATTACGGTGAAGAAGTCCATCGATTTTTGCGCGGACAAAAAGAAGTGAAAGTGATGGTGCGTTACCCATTAGATGAACGACGTTCGCTCGACCAGTTAAAAGCACAGCCCATTCGTTTACCAAATGGCACCAGCGTTATGTTAAGCAATTTGGCAGATATAGATCTAATACAAGGTTATTCACGCATCAATCGTGAGGACAGGATGCGGGTGTTAAAAGTACAAGCGCGTGTTGATCCAACCTTGACGGATGTGAATAGACTTTATGTAACGCTTGAAAAAGATGTTTTTGGGCAAATGGAACGTTCCTTTCCAGGGCTTAACATCAAAATTGGTCAGCAACGTCAAGAGCAAAAGGCGTTATTAGCTGCATTTGGTAAAAATACGCTATTCGCATTGCTGGTGATTTACGCATTGATTGCAGTGCCGTTTCGTTCTTATAGCAAACCGATCATTTTTTTGTTAGCCGCACCTGTTGCATGGAGTGGAGCGGTGCTTGCACATTGGTTTTGTGGCTTACCATTGTCTATGGAATCTTTAGTCGGAATGATTGCTGCCAGTGGCGTTGTGGTAAATGACAGTTTAGTTTTACTTGATTACATTCGACAACATGACGGTGATACACGTTCTGTTGAAACATTGATTATTGAGGCTTGCACTTCACGATTTCGTCCAATTTTATTGGCGTTTTTGACGAATTTTGCTGGTTTTCTACCAACCTTGCTTGAAACCAGCCCTCAAGCACAATTTTTAATTCCAATGACATTGTCGCTATCAGCAGGTTTATTGATTGGTATGGTAGCCAGTTTAATTTTAACACCTACTTGCTATGCCATTTTGGGCGACTATCAAATACGAAATGTTGGGTTACAGGCACAATCATAAGGGGAGAATTCTATGCACAGTCACATGTTATCAATGCAACTTGTTACCGAACGGCTTCAAAAAGCAGATGTGTCTTATCCATCGGTTAGGTATTTCCAAATTCATTTTGAGTTTTTACATGAGCAATTTCAAAAAACTTTACGAACACTTGAATTGCTGCAAATGCAAATATCTAAGATGGAACAACAAATTTCCGACTATTCGGCAATGCAGATGCCTTTAGAGAATTTAGCTGATGATAAAAAAACTGCTCCTACTGCTTCGACGACAAAACAGCAATGAATAAAATAACCTATTGGCAAAATCGAAAACGTTTGTATTTTTTTACGGAGACGATGCTAAAAAATGAACGAGTAGGTTTGCCTATTATTACACAAGAACCGGTATTCTCAGGGCAGCGTGTTGTTATTGTTGTTTTTGCGGTGATAATTGCCACAACATTACATGGCTGTTTGTTGTTTTGGTATATCACAAGACCAGCCCCTTTGCCGTTATCTAAAGCAGTACCTTTACAAATGATTTCAATGGAATTAACAGCGCCTGCACAAGCTCTAACACCTGTTGTAAATCAAGCCGTAACGCCACCAAAATCAGAAAAACTTAAAGAAGTTATCAAGCCAAAACCTGACAAACAAAAAATTAAGGCAAAACCTAAACCGAAAACAAAAGTACAACCTTCAGAAAACATAATAAAACAACTTGATATTCAAAAATATGAACAAGAAAGTGCCGTGTCTACAGCTATGCCATTTCAAGCTCAAGCACAACAAAATGAAACATTAAACGTTCAAGGAAATGATGTCTTTATACCTGCTGATAGTAATGCCGCTTACTTAAATAATCCAAAACCTGTCTATCCTTCGGAAGCGAGGCATCGAGGCTGGCAAGGAACCGTGGTGTTACGCGTTCATGTTGATGTGGAAGGTCAAGCCAAACAGGTTATTGTACAGCGTTCTAGTGGTCATGAAATACTCGATGAATCCGCATTAGATGCCGTGAAAGAATGGAAATTTATGCCCGCAAAGCGAGGCGAAATTGCTGAAGCGAGTTGGGTGAGTGTGCCAATTGTATTTGAACTGGAATGACGATTTCTCTTTTTAATTTCTAAAGATTTATGTCAATAAATTTAAATTTCAAAAACTTTTAGGAGGTTAAATTGAACTTTTCTGAAACGACCATCGTAGATGGCACTTTATGGATGTTAGGCTGTTTTTCATTGCTCACATGGAGCGTTATTTTATTAAAAATAGGGGAAATGATTTTTCACCGCTATCGCAACCATCGAGTAATTCAGGAGTTTAGGGATGGCAATGAGCAAGGTTTTGATACCGATAAAAATTTAACAACGCAAGTGGGACGAATTTTAGCGATAGGTCGTCAAACTTATAGTCGTGCTAAAAATTTGCCGACAAATAAGCTTGAACATTACGCCGCTTGGCATGAATTGATTGAACGTGCGTTGCGCCAACAATTGCAAAAAGAAAAGGCGATGATGGAATCTGGCTTAGGTTGGTTAGCAAGTATTGGCAGCACCTCTCCCTTCATCGGATTGTTTGGCACGGTATGGGGCATTATGCACGCGCTTAAAGACATTAGTAGTAAAGGTAATGCCAGTTTGGAAGTGGTTGCCGGTCCTATTGGTGAAGCATTGATTGCTACTGCATTCGGCATTGCTGTCGCGATACCAGCAGTCATTGCCTACAACTTTTTTTTACGTCAAAACCGTCAATTGTTGGCAAATTTAGAACATGTCGCAACCGACTTCATGCGTGGTTGTATCGAAGATGATTTAACTACCACTCAAACGCAGGAGTCATAACAATGTCTATGCAATTATCCGGTGATGATGAAAGTGGTGAAGTGAGCGAAATTAACGTTACGCCTTTGGTCGATGTGATGTTGGTGTTGTTAGTGGTATTTATCGTCACCACGCCATTATTAACCCAAGTTGTTAAAGTTAAGTTGCCAAAAACAGAACAAACTGAACCTGCACCTGATCAACATGTGGCTATCTTAGCCGTCACGGCAACTGGCGAAGCGCAGCTTGATGATAAGGTTATTCCGCTTCCCGCTCTGGAAGGTGAACTTAAAGCCTTACAGGAGCGAGATTCTGAAATCAGCATTCAATTGCAAGCTGATAAAGCCGCTATGTTTGATTCTGTAGCAAAAGTGATGACTAGCGCGCAACGTTCCGGTATTAGCAAGTTATCATTTGTGACGTTGGAGCAGTAACGAAAAACATGTCACGCCGGACGAATACGATTGGCGATAATTTCTTCCACTACTGATGGATCAGCAAGTGTTGAAATATCGCCCAAATCTTCTAATTCGTTTGCGGCAATTTTTCGCAAAATCCGGCGCATAATTTTTCCTGAACGCGTTTTAGGTAAATTCGCTGACCATTGAATGATATCAATGGTGGCAATCGCGCCAATTTCGTTACGAACCAATTGAATTAACTCTTTTTTCAATTCGTCTGACGGTGGTGTGTCGTGTTTTAACGAAACATACGCATAAATTCCTTGACCTTTAATCGAATGTGGGAAACCGACAACCGCAGATTCGGCAACGTGTTCGTGTAAATCGAGCGCATCTTCAATTTCAGCCGTTCCCATACGATGACCCGAAACATTTAGCACATCATCCACACGCCCTGTAATCCAAAAATAGCCGTCATCATCACGACGTGCGCCATCGCCGGTAAAATAATAATTGGGATAAAGTTTGAAATAATTATCGATAAATCGCTGATGGTCGCCGTATAAACTACGCGCTGCCCTGGCCATGGATAACGAATGGCAAGTAAACCTTCGGCGGCACCGTGCAAAACATGACCATCATTGTCTAAAATTACCGGTTGCACACCAAAAAAAGGACGGGTTGCCGAACCAGGTTTTAAATCAATCGCGCCGATGAGCGGCGTAATTAAAATACCACCGGTTTCGGTTTGCCACCAAGTATCCACAATCGGACATTGATTATCGCCCACGATGTGGTAATACCATTCCCAGGCTTCTGAGTTTATCGGTTCGCCGACACTGCCTAATACGCGCAAACTGGTTCGCTCTGTACGTTTAACAAATTCATCGCCTTCCGCCATTAACGCGCGAATCGCGGTTGGAGCGGTGTAAAAAATATTGACTTGATGTTTATCGACCACTTGCCAGAATCTATCGGCTGCCGGATACATTGGTACACCTTCAAACATCAACGTTGTCGCGCCATTGCATAAAGGGCCATAAATGACATACGAATGACCGGTAATCCAGCCCACATCGGCGGTACACCAATACACATCGCCATCGTGATAATCGAAAATATATTTGTGCGTCATTGCCGCATAAAGCAAATAACCGCCGGTGGTGTGTAACACACCTTTAGGTTTTCCGGTTGAACCAGACGTGTATAAAATAAATAGCGGGTCTTCGGCATCCATCCATTCGGGTTCACATACGTTTGACGCATTCGCCATTTCATCATGAAACCAAACATCGCGCCCATTTTGCCAATTGATGGTATTGCCGGTATTTTTAACCACGATGACACTTTTTACATTCAGGCAATTTTCGAGTGCTTTATCAACCGTTGCTTTCATGGGAATCACTTTACCACCGCGATAACCTTCATCGGCACAAACAACGTATTGGCAATCACAATCTAAAATGCGTTCTTTGAGCGATTCCGCCGAAAATCCACCAAATACGATGGAATGCACTGCGCCAATTCGCGTGCAAGCGAGCATGGCAACGGATACTTCCACAATCATTGGCATATAAATGCAAACACGGTCGCCTTTTTGAACACCGTGATTTTTCAAAACATTGGCGAATTTACACACTTGTTCATAAAGCTGTTGATAAGTGAGTTTTTTGTCGTTTTCAGGATTATCGCCTTCCCAAATAATCGCCGTTTGATTTCCGCGTTTTTCAAGATGTCTGTCTAAACAATTCACGCTTACATTCAATTTTCCACCTTCAAACCAACGAATATGCGCCCGTAAATAATCGTAATCTAATACCGTATGCCAAGGCTGTTGCCAATTTAAAAATGCAGTTGCTTGTGTTGCCCAAAATTCTTCTGGATGTTGAATCGATTGTTGATACAGGGCGTGATATTGATCAGCGTTAATATGTGCGTGTTCGGCAATTTTTGGTTTAATACCGTAAATTTTATGGTCTGACATAAGAAATCCTAACGATGATGGGAGTGATGAGGGTGACGCTTAAAAAAACGGTCGAAAAAGTTGTGAATTAAAAGCGCGAGTAGAATTAAACTTGTACCGATAATGATTTTTAACGTCATGGGTTCGGCGTTTACATGATAACCCAACCAAAGCGCGAGTACTGGACTCACTAGCGTCACTAGCGAAACTTGTGTGGCAGAGCGTTGCGATAATAAATAGTAATACAACATAAAACCGATGGGGGTTGCGATAACGCCTAAATATAAAACAGCAAGAAAACTGCTCAGGGTAAATTGTGTCGGAATTTGCCCTTCAAATGTCCACCACGTGACAAAATAACAGGGCAGGGCAAAGAGCAAACCACCGGTTACTTGTGTTAATGCAGGTAATTGTGAACGAATACGCTTAATAGCAATGGCACTAACTGCTTGTAAGGCAACAGAGATTAACACGCCGATGATGCCTAATATAGCTTGCGGACCAACTTGTTCAGTCGAGCCGAACATAATGCCTAAACCGATAATGCCAAGTAAATACGATAAAAATTTGCCGACGGTTAAACTGCGTTCATATAGCCAAATTGCCGCAAATAATGCCGTGACTAAAGGCGTTAAACCGCTGATGACGGAAATCCAGCCGGAAGGAATAAATTGCGCTGCCCAATAAACGACAGCCATGGCACCGTAAATTTGCAATGTGACGGCAGCGTAAGTTAAGCAAGCTCGCCGTGAGAAGGGTAATCGTTTCTTTAAGAGTAATAAAAGGACAACCATACACAGTGTGCCAATTATCATGCGTGCCGTGACGCTCCACAACACGCCCATGCCGTCAACGCTCCATTTAATTGCTAACGGTGTTGTCGCCCACAATAAAACCATTCCTACATAAGCTGATAAAACACGCATCGTTTTAAAGTGGACGACCAAAAAATTAGCGCACTGCGCCAAGACGTGTGGCTTCAGGCACTTCGACTAAACCGCCTGTTTTAACATCGTAAATATAACCGTAAATGGGAATATCCGACGGCACAAGGGGATGATTTTTAATACGTATTACATCTTCGACAACGCTTTGCGCCAAATCACTAATTGTCAGCCACGAAATGTGTTTGGCTTCATGTGAACCACCGCCTTCACAGCAATCATGCCAGCCATTTGCATCGATGGTTGCCGTTTTTAAACTGCTTGCCAGCAAATCGCGCATAATTTCATCGGTAAAGGTTTCCATACCGCAATCGGTGTGATGAATCACAAACCATTCTTTTGTGCCAAGTAATTTATAAGAAATAACTAATGAACGAATCGCATCATCGCTCGCACGTCCTCCCGCATTACGAATAACATGCGCATCTCCTTCGCTCAAACCGGCATATTTTGCAGGGTCTAATCGTGCATCCATACACGTTAAAATCGCAAATTGCCTTGCGGGGGGCATCGCTAAATCACCTTTATCAAAATTGGTAAAATACTCACGATTAGCGAGCAAAACTTCATTAAGTATTTTCGACATAAAAAATCCTCATTGCTAAAATTGAAAAATGCTTGAGGCGTTCTTCTTCGTAACGCTCAAAAGCAAGTATAGTGTAACAGGTGTTATAGAAATTTTTAATCGCACGGGATTTCAACGAATGGCTAAATGTAAGATATACTAAGCTCAAGCAGTGTACTTTGTGTACGGTACTTTTTAGATTGAATTAGGCTGATTATTCAGTATTAGATTTCATTTTTTTATAACCCATTTAGAGTGACGTAAGAACATGGCAGATTTTATTGTTGGACGGCAACAAATTCTTGATAGACATCTAAATATTTATGCTTATGAGCTTTTATTTCGTAACCAAGGCTTTGATCTTAGAGATAAAGATGAAGCGACACAAGCAACGAATCAAATCATCACAGATGCTATCATTGAAATCGGTATCAACAACATTGTTGATGAACATAAAGCCTTTATCAATTTCACCACCCAAAATATTTTAGAAAAAACACCTCTCAATTTGCCGAAAGAACGGATTGTGATTGAGGTTTTAGAAAATGTGCGCGTGGATTTGCGCGTCATTAACAATCTTCGTGAAATGTCTCAACAAGGTTACTTAATTGCATTAGATGATTTTGTATTTACCGAAGAATGGAAGCCATTAGTTGAATTTGCAAATATTGTGAAATTAGACGTTTTGGAAATGGGTGAAGCAAAAACTCGTGAAGCAATTGCGCAACTCAAACCATATAACTTAAAAATTCTGGCTGAAAAAGTGGAAACTCACAGCGAATATGAATATTTACGTGAGTTAGGTTGTGATTATTTTCAAGGCTTCTTTTTTAGCAAACCTAATTTAGTCGCAGGAAAACGCATGGGCGTGAACCAATTAGCGGCTGTTCGTTTATTGACTACTATCAATAATCCGGATGTTGAATTTGATAAATTAACAAAAGTTATTTCAGAAGATGTTGGATTGAGTTACAAATTACTGCACTACATTAATTCAGCATTTTTCTCTATTCCAACAAAAATTGAATCTATCAATCAAGCCATCACCTATTTGGGCATGAATGAATTAAAACGTTGGATTAACATTTTGATGCTTTCTTCGTTATCAGATAAACCGGCTGTCGTCATGCAAAATGCGTTGATTCGCGGCAAAATGTGCGAGTTATTGGCAAGTATTGTCGGACAAAAGACAGGAAACTTCTTTTTGATTGGCATGTTGTCGTCATTGGACAGTATTTTAGATATTTCATTAGAAGAAGCCTTAGAACAATTGCCATTAGGCGATGATATTGTCCATGCTATTTTGCATCACACAGGTTTAGGTGGCGAAGCGTTAAATTGTGTTCTCGGTTACGAACGTTGGGATACTGGGGCAATTACATTTGGTAATGTTGACCAAGCAGAAATTGGGGCGGCTTATATTGAAAGTATCAACTGGGCAACAAAAGTCATGAGCAATGTTTAAATTCTGTAAAAAAGCGAGGATTAACAACCTCGCTTTTATTAGATTTTTTTAATGTTCTTCTTTTGCGCGAAGTTTGGCGTTGTTTGTTTTGCATCTGAATGACTTAATGTGTTCATGTTGTGACCTCGTTTTGATTATGTGTGATTTTTCACAACGATTTAAAAGCATCTTCTAAAAAACCTTTTGCAAGTGAAACAACCATATCAAATGTTAAAGATAATCCTGTTGAAACAGCTTTATCTTTGGTTTTACCCCAAATTGTATCGTCACGGATGGAATCTAAAAATTCATGACCTTGCCATGTCATTCTTTCAACATAAACATGACCATCTAATGTTCTTGCATTAGCTCCACCGATTAAACCAGCCTCAAGCATTAACGTCATGTTATAAGCTACTAACTTATTATCATGTTCAAAATCGTCTGAACCAATTGGCGTATATCCTTCTGTGGATTCAATTTTCAACAGCACTTCTCTGATAATGTCCCAATCTCGTTTCATTTTTTACTCGCTTAGTGTGTGAATATCTCACTATGAAAAACAGACGAGACTTAAAAATCAAATCCCGCCTGTTTAAAAATTAAAAACTCTACTTCGTCAACAAATAATCCAACCAAAGATTAGACAATTTTTCCTGCACGGTATTTTGTTTGAGACGTGCATTCAAATTCGGGAAATCGACCTTATCCAAGTCTTGGTCTTGGTTGTAGCACGAATAAACAAAGAACTCTTTGCCGCTGTCTTTATCAACGTGTTTGCACAAACATTGAGCGCAAATGCCTTTCATCATGCACTGCATCGGCGAATTGATTGAACCCACCGCATGATGCGCTTTGGTTAAATATGGTTTCAAGACATCAAAACGCGCGTGTTTGACCGCGTCCATCATTCTGTCCGAACCAATCACAATTAAATGGTCAACATCTGCAAGTGAAATCGGTTGTTCTCCTAGTTCACCTTTGCCGTAAGCAATCATTGCTTCCAAAATGTTACCGACGAACGATTTATCTTGTGGACGAGTTGGCGTGAACGGCACAACATTTTCACCTTTATTCACCGACCAAATGACAACATCTGCGGCGGCTTCCACGTCTTCGACTTTAAAACGGTCTCTTGCCAAATTGTAGCCTGCGAAATAAATCACTTTGTTGCCCGCATTGCGTAATGCTTTTCCGATTGAGAACAACACCGCATTTCCTAAACCGCCGCCGATGAGTAACACGGTTTGACCTGTAGGAATCTCGGTTGGTGTGCCTGTGACACCCATCAAAACAACAGGGTCGCCAGCTTTCCATGTTGCACACAAACGCGACGATGATCCCATTTCCAGCGCAATCAAGGAAACCGTGCCTTTTTCTTTATTCACTTCCGCGCCTGTTAACGCTAAACCTTCAGCAGCTAAAACCGTGCCTTCAACCGTAGGTGCAAACGCTTCGTAATTTTGCACACGGTAGAATTGACCTGCTTCGAATTTTTCAGCAGCAAGCGGCGCTTTAATCACGATTTCCACAATCGTTGGCGTTAAACGGTTGATTTCCACAATCGTCGCTTTGAACGAATCATCCAAACGGGCAAATAGATTTTTCGCCGCCGCATCACGTTCGGCTTGTTGCGAAGGATTCAAACCAGCCAATTCTTGCTCAAACAATTTCACGACATACGGATAACCATTTTTTGCACTCGCCATCGCTTTTACAACGTTGCCCGCATAAACAGGGTGATTGTCACCATAGAAACTGATGAACTTGCCGTCTTTTTGATATGAGGTGAGCGGCGCAGGTTT
>DALYHZ010000084.1:0-9786 GCA_031970635.1 Methylococcaceae bacterium
GGTGGCAGTCCAAGCAGTGGACAAGCGATAAATATTTTTCAATTAGGCTTTGATGCGCAGTGGGAATTGGATTTTTTCGGTGGCATTCAACGCGCCGTTGAAGCAGCAGATGCAACGATTGATATTGAAGTTGAAAATAGTCGTGATGTATTACTGACATTGCTGGGTGATGTGGTTCGCGAATATATAATTTTGTGTACTAATCAGCAGTTAGCCAAAACGCATCAAGACTTACTCGTCGCGCAAGCTGATACGGTCAAATTAACACAAGTGAGAGTGCAAAGCGGTTTTGCCAACACGTTAGAACTCGCCCAAGCCCAAGCACAATACGACAGCACAGCGGCGAATTTGCCCCGTTACGAAACCGAAATTAAACAAGCCATTCATGCGCTAAGTGTTTTATTAGGGCGCGAACCGAATGCGTTAGCACAGCGTTTCGCTGTCTTAAAACCGATTCCAAGCGCAACGGTATCACTCGATAAGTTGCCCTCTGAATTATTGCAACGTCGCCCTGATATTCGCAAAGCTGAGCGACAAATGGCACAAGCAAATGCGTATGTTGGCGTAGCAACGGCTGAACTGTATCCGAAAGTGAATCTAGCCGCCTTTATCGGTTTGCAAAATCTTAAAATGACAGACTTTACACCAATGGGCAAATCGTGGTCGAGTGCTTCAACGATTACCATGCCGTTATTTAATTGGGGAAAAATTCAGGCAAATATCAAAGCCAAAGACGTACAATATGAACAAACCTTTTTAGCCTATCAATCGACGATATTAACGGCATTTCAAGAAGTGGAAAACGCACTCGTCGCCTATCGCAACGAATCACAACGTTATGACACCTTAACGCAAGCCGTTACGGAAAACCAAACGGTTTTAAATCTGGCTAAAGAACGTTATCAAAAAGGCTTAACTGGATTTATGGACGTGTTACAAGCTCAGCAAGCGTTATATCAAATTCAAATTCAGCAAGTTGACAGTTTAGGAACTATCGCGCAACAAAATGTAGCATTGCACAAAGCATTAGGTGGCGGTTGGCAAAATGAAGCCAGTGTTGCGACACCTGAAAAACAAAATGTGATTGAATCGGTATTAACGCCAAAATCGTGATACGTTATCAACGCACTCTATCCATTTAGGATATTTTTATGAGTAACTCTCCCGCCTCTTGTTTATTACGCCAACTCATTCCCGTTATGGGATTTGTCGTTTTACTGTGGTTAAGTTTTTTGGTACTGCATGAATTTCTACTTACGCTAGCATGGGCATTTATTGTTGCTTATGTTTTATATCCGCTGTACCAACGATGTCTGCGTTATTTTAATGGCAACGTTGTTTTAAGTGCGGCGATAGTGACTGGGACAATGACTGTTATGCTTATGGTTTTAACGTATATCTTATTAAATTTGTTGCAAAACGAAATGGCACGCGCATATCCATTACTTGTGACCAACTTTAATCAAGACACACTGCAATTGCCGGAAAGCATTCGCAATTTGCCGCACATCGGCGATTATTTGCAAAATAACTTAAATCGATTATTGCAAAATCGCACCGCATTAAACGCACAGTTAATCGAATGGGCAAAATACGGTTTAGGCGAAACCGCGCAGTTATTACGCAGTCTGGGACAAAATTTAATCAAATTATGTTTCGCGTTAATTACGGTGTTTTTTTGTTTTCGTGACGGTGAAGTGTGGTTAAAACAATTGCAGTTAGGCTCATACCATTTTTTAAACGACACGCAAGGCGTGTATTTACGGTCAGTTGGAAACACTACTCGCGCCGTGGTTTATGGTTTAATGTTAGCCGCATTAGGACAAGGTGTGGTGGCAGGATTTGGTTATGCCGTCGCCGGTATAAGTACCCCCGTTTTATTAGGTGCATTAACGGCATTGCTAGCGTTAATTCCAATGGGAGCAACACTAGTTTGGTTTCCAACAGGCTTGCTGTTATTAGTTCATGATGAAGTGTGGGCGGGATTGGGTTTATTGGCGTGGGGATTTTTAGCTGTCAGCACCGTTGATAATGTTATCCGCCCGTTAGTTATTTGTGGTGCGAGCCAAGTCCCTTTTTTAATCGTTTTATTTGGTGTATTTGGCGGTTTAACAGCATTTGGCGCAATTGGTTTATTTTTAGGTCCGGTGATCTTGGCAATATTGCTGGCTGTTTGGCGAGTAAATTTTGCGCGTTATTCGTCATAATTCATTCACGTTAGCCATTCCGGTCTTTCACGTTTTTTCCATGAAAATAATGCGGACTTCTCGCCAATATAATAATTGCGATATGAATTTATTGAATCGCCGGCAATGATATATTTTCCGAACATTACAGGAATTGGTTGTGTGAATCCACGGGCTTTAATATTTGCCGGTAAACGTTTTAACGGTATAAGCAACCGACCTGTGGCATGTCTTTTCTCATAACGAAAAGTGTATTCTTCTAACAAACAGCTAAATAACTGCCACAAAAAAAGATAATGTTCATCGCTCTGGCGCGTCCAAATTGCTGAGGGATGTTGTAAGTGTGTGGCTTCATAAAATATATCATCGCGTTCATCAGGTAATTGCCAACGTTTAACTTTTCTGCCAGCGTTTGACGTAGTGATAATTTCTGTTCCATCCAAAAATCGATGTGTCGTAGACAATAATTGCGCGTACTCCAAAATCATTTTCACGACATGTTTATCGACATGGTGTTGAGCGCAAATTTTCGGATTAGCGTGTAAATAAAAAATATTCATTATTCGTAATCGTCAAAATCGTATTTATCCGACAAACGTAATAAAACAAACAATGCGCCTGTGCCGCCATCTTTAGGACTAGTTGAACAAAATGCCTGCACATCTTTATGCTGACGCAACCAGCGATTCAATTCATTTTTAATAACGGGCAAATTATCTTGCGAACGATAGCCTTTGCCATGCACGATATGCACGCAACGACAACCTTCTTCAACACTGTTGTGTAAAAAATGCAGTAATTGCCGTTTGGCATCCTGCGTATTCAAACCGTGTAAATCAATTTCGGCATCGATTCCAAAAAAACCACGACGCAATTTTTTCAATACATTATTTTGCAATCCCGCAGACAAAAAATTCATCGAGTCATAAATACCAACCGTTTCAATATCGTCTGGATTTCGCGAACTCAAATGCGCGTCAAAATTAACGACTAAAGGTTTGGGATACGGCTTAGGTTTGGGTTTTCGTTCAGCGTGCAAAGCGACTTTGTCTTGTTTAACCGCTTGCACTTTACCGATAGTTTGACGAAATAAATCCGCGTCATTCTCATTAGAATTTTTTTTACGCATGAATTTAAGACGTTTTAGCTTGCTGGTTTAACCACGTTTGCAAAATCAATTGTGCGGCGAGTTGGTCTTGGACATCCCACAATTTCGTGGCATTGACTCTAACCTCATCAAATAACAATTGTTTGGCTTCAAACGTAGATAACGTTTCATCTTGTTGATGAACGGGCAAATTAAAACGCCCGTTTAATTGACGACAAAATTTCAGCATGCGTGGTGTGACAGGATTATCCGTGCCATCGTGTTGGCGCGAAATGCCAACTACAAAACCAGCCGGTTGCCAATCCCGAACCAGTTGTTCTATGGCTTGCCAATTCGGCGTTTGATTTGGTGAACGCATCGTTTGTAACGAATTTGCCGTGGCTGTTGTGAGTTGCCCGACAGCGACACCAATTTTTTTTGTGCCAAAATCAAAACCTAAATAAGTGTCGTTTGATTGAGAGGCTAACGGATCACGCATGACCTGCGCCGACAGTTAGTTTATTGATGTTAATACCAATTTGACTAGCCGCCATACTCCAACGTAAATCAATCGGGGTATCAAATAAGATCGGTTCGCCAAACGGCGTGTTAAGCCAAGAATTCGCCAAAATTTCCTGTTCTAATTGTCCTCTGCCCCACCCTGCATAACCAAGTGCGACAAAATAACGTTCGGGACCTTCACCTCTGGCAATGGCTTCGATAATATCTCGTGAAGTGGTCAACGATATAGTGTCAGAAATCGGCAATGAAATTGCCCATTTCCCGCCTGTGGTGTGTAACACAAAACCGCGTTCTTGCTGCACCGGACCGCCTACATAAACAGGGGCTTCAGCGGCAGACATTGAACCAATAGGAATATCCATTTGCATGAAAATTTCTTTGAGTTTCATGTCAGATTTTCGATTTATGACAATGCCTAATGCACCATCAGCATTGTGTTGACAAAGATAAATTGCCGCGTGCGAAAAATTATCATCTGCCAATGTGGGCATTGCGATAATAAATTGATTGTCTAAATAAAGGGTTTCGGTCATATCAAAAAATTCAAGGTAAAAAGTTCAATTTATTGTGTCGTCATGCCAGATTGGTCTGAAAATCGCCACACGCGCGTAATAATTAACACATCAAGTTCTTTAAGTAAATCCGTTGGCAAGGGCGCAAATGGCGCACTCATTCGCACAATTTTTTTCGCCGCTTCATCTAATGCTGGATTACCTGACGATTGATTGATGCGAATGCTATAAATACTGCCATCCGCTTTAATACCAACATCCATTGTCAGTGTACCGGAAAAATTCTTTTGCATTGCTACCTCGGGATAATTCATATTACCCGTACGTTCGACTTTGCTTTCCCAATCTTGCAAATATTGCGTGGCAACGTATTTACTCGCACTCACCGAATCAATAAATTTCACCCGTTGGTCATTATTACTCAGCCGTTGTTGACGAATATCGCTACCCAGTTGAGAAATTTGTTGTTGTAATAATTCGGGCGATAAATGCGGTTTTTCTTCCGTTTCAACTTTTTCAGTAACCGGTTGTTCTATTTTTTCGATTTTAGGATGTTTAACCGGTTTTGGTTTTTTTTCGATAAGTTGAGACGATTCTGTTTCCGGTAGCGTAATTATTTTGGGTGGCGCGATGTCTTTTTTAGCTTGTTTTGGTAGCAATCGTTTTACGGTTTGAACTGGTGTATTGCGCGGCGGTTCAGGTGCAACATCCGGTGTGGCTTTACTGCCAATTTGATTCTCAGCGGCAATCAAATCACTTTGCTTTGGTTTAACGGGTGATGGCATAGTAATTAGCGTCACGTCCATTAGCGAAGGTGATTTTTTTTCATGCGGCGCAAGTTTCAACATAACGTTGAGCAATAAAATAATGTGTAACGCGACAACAACCGCAAATGCCCAAAATATTGCCATTTATGCCAAAGTCGCCGTGATATGATCCATTAACACACCGGCAATGTTTAAATCGAATTGCGCGTCTAATTCTTGCACACAAGTTGGGCTGGTGACGTTGATTTCTGTGAGCGTATCGCCAATCACATCTAAACCGACAAAGATTAAACCTTTCGCTTTCAACGTGGGTGCAACTTGATTAACAATCCAATAATCCCGTTCCGTTAAAGGGCGACCTTCTGCACGTCCACCTGCAGCTAAATTTCCGCGTGTTTCACCTTGCTGGGGAATTCGCGCCAACGCGTAAGGAATCGCCTCGCCGTTCACCACTAAAATACGTTTATCACCGTCTTTAATTGCCGGTAAATAGCGTTGCGCCATGATGTAACGCTGGTTGTAATTCGTCATCGTTTCTAAAATAACACTGATATTGGGGTCATCTAAACGTAACCGAAAAATCGATGTCCCACCCATACCGTCTAATGGTTTGAGAATAATATCGTGTTGCTCGTGTAAAAAATCTCGAATTTGCTGGGAATTACGCGAAACCAATGTTTCCGCGCAACATTGTGAAAACCATGAGGTAAACAATTTTTCATTTGCATCACGCAACGATTGCGGTTTATTCACGACATAAACGCCAGCACTTTCCGCACGTTCCAAAATATAAGTCGCATAAAGAAATTCGCTATCAAATGGTGGGTCTTTACGCATCAAAATGACATCTAATTCCTCTAAAGGGATAATTTGTTCGGTGATAAATTCAAACCATTGTTGCGGATTGCGTTGCACTTTTAGTGTGCGAGTTCGCGCATAAGCGCGTCCATTGCGAAGAAATAAATCGCCTAGTTCCATGTAATGCAATTCCCAGCCGCGTGTTTGGGCTTCAAGTAACATGGCAAAACTGGTGTCTTTTTTAATGTTAATGTGGTCGATGGCATCCATGACCATGCCGAGTTTGATAGACATGAGACTTTAAAAATATATTGAGTTATTGAGTGTTAAGTGAAAGTAATTATATAGACTTTGTTATTTACGTTGAAAAGAAATTTTGGTATAAAGTCGAGCTATCTTTCAATTAAATACAGTTACAGAGGTCTTCATGTCAAGAGTATGTCAAGTTACGGGTAAACGCCCAGTAACTGGAAATAATGTGTCACACGCGAATAATAAAACCAGAAGACGCTTTTTGCCTAACTTGCAACATCACCGTTTTTGGGTAGAAAGTGAAAATCGTTGGGTGCGTTTGCGTATTTCAGCCAAAGCAATGCGAATTATCGATAAAAACGGTATTGATGCAGTCTTAGCAGACTTGCGTAAAGCTGGCGAAAAAGTTTAAGTCTACGAGGATAAAATCATGCGCGATAAAATCAAATTGATTTCTACCGAAGGTACAGGTCATTTTTACACCACAACAAAAAACAAAAAAACGATGCCTGAAAAAATGGAAATCAAAAAATTTGATCCCGTTGTTCGTAAACACGTTATTTACAAAGAAGCTAAAATTAAATAGTTTCATGTCATATTAAGTCAGATTAACGCTAGTACCTTTTTATTTTCGTTAATCTGACAAATCCTATTGTTTCAATCCCCGCGTCACCTTTCCTATGAGTATTAAATCAGATAAATGGATACGCCGCATGGCAGAGCAACACGGCATGATTAGCCCGTTTGAGCGAAACCAAGTGCGCGAAAATGAAAACGGGCGCGTCATCTCGTATGGTACGTCAAGTTATGGTTATGACGTGCGTTGCGCGGATGAATTTAAAATTTTTACCAATATCAATTCCGCGATTGTTGACCCCAAAAATTTTGATCCCAATAGTTTCGTAGATGTGCAATCAGACGTTTGCATTATTCCGCCCAATTCATTTGCGTTAGCGCGAACCGTTGAATATTTCAATATTCCAAGAGATGTACTCACCATTTGTCTTGGTAAATCGACGTATGCGCGTTGCGGTATCATTGTCAATGTCACTCCGTTAGAGCCTGAATGGAGCGGTCACGTTACGTTAGAATTCTCCAATACGACGACGTTACCTGCCAAAATTTATGCGAATGAAGGTGTTGCACAAATGTTGTTTTTTGGTGGCGATGAAGAATGTGAAACTTCTTACGCTGACCGTGGTGGCAAATACCAAGGACAAACTGGCGTAACGTTACCCAAAGCCTAATCTTCCAAAATCTTAATACTCGGATAAATTTTTTATTCGAGTGTGTTATAAAAATTCTCTGTTTTTCCAATTTCACACATTCGTTTTAGATAACGAAACGTGTCAAAATTAAACATCTCTGCTTTCGGTCATAACAAACGCCGTCATTCAATAAAATGCAAAAAGGTTACTTATGTTTACAGGAATTATTTTAGCTGTTGGAAAAATTACCGCGATTACGCCGCACGGCGGTGATGTGCGTTTAAAAATTCATACTGGAAAATTGCCACTTGCCGATGCCAATTTAGGCGACAGTATTGCCGTCAATGGCGTGTGTTTAACCGCGATTGAATTAGGACACGATTATTTTGTTGCCGACGTATCAAACGAAACGCTTTCGCACACCTGTTTAGCACACGCGCAAGTCGGAACGCCTGTAAATTTAGAACTTGCCCTCACGCCAACCACTCGTTTAGGTGGTCACATTGTCAGCGGTCATGTTGATGGCATCGGTACAATTATCGATAAACGCGCAGATGGTCGTTCGATTCGTTTCACTGTTCAAGCACCAGACGATTTAGCGAAATATATTGCTCAAAAAGGTTCGATTTGTATTAACGGTATTAGCCTTACGGTTAATCATGTTGACGGTGCGACCTTTGGCATTAACATCGTGCCGCACACGCTTAAAGAAACGACTTTAAATGATGCAAACGTTGGCACAAAAGTGAATTTAGAAGTCGATGTGTTAGCGCGTTATATGGAACGGCTCATGAAAGGCGAAGCGGCGGCAAAACCGTGTGCGGCGGTGACGATGGAATTATTACAAACCAGTGGATTTATAACCAAATGAACAGCACCGAAGAAATTATTGAAGACCTCAAACAAGGCAAAATGGTCATTATCATGGACGATGAAGACCGTGAAAATGAAGGCGATTTGCTCATGGCGGCAGAATTTGCTCGCCCTGAAGATATTAACTTTATGGCGCGTTACGGACGCGGTTTGATTTGTCTGACTTTGACGCAAGAACGGTGTCAGCAACTGCGATTGCCGCTGATGGTAAGTGAAAATAAAACGCCGCATTACACCAATTTCACCGTTTCCATTGAAGCCGCGACTGGCGTAACAACGGGCATTTCAGCCGCAGACAGAGCGCGAACCGTTCAAGCGGCGGTGGCTAAAAATGCAATGCCCGAAGATTTAGTTCAACCAGGGCATATTTTCCCTTTAATGGCGCAACCAGGTGGCGTATTAAATCGCGCTGGACATACCGAAGCCGGTTGCGATTTCGCGCGATTAGCTGGTGTTGAACCAGCGGCCGTAATTGTTGAAATCCTAAATGAAGATGGCTCAATGGCACGTCGTGCAGATTTAGAAACCTTTGCCGCGCAACATCAACTCAAAATCGGCACCATTGCAGATTTAATTCATTACCGCATTCAACATGAAAATACGTTAGAGCGCGTTAGCGAATGTGCGTATCCGACCGAATTTGGTGATTTTCGTTTGTATGCGTATCAAGATTGCAACGACAACAATTTACACCTTGCGTTAGTGATGGGGAAAGTGTGCGGCGAAGAACCGGTTTTAGTGCGCGTGCATGCGCGTAATGTGTTGGACGATATTTTCGCCTCGAAGCGTAATGAAGCAAGTTTGTCGATTCGCGCCGCAATGGAAAAAATCGCACAAGCAGGATGCGGTGTTTTAGTGTTGATTCGACAAAGCGAAACCAATCAAGCCTTAGCAGAACAAATCCATCGTTATCAACTCGCGGATAATGGACATCACGTCAAACCCAGTAATGATGTAGATTGGCGCACAACAGGAACAGGCGCACGCATTTTGGCTGACTTAGGCGTAAAAAAATTGAAAGTGTTAGGCACACAAAAGAAATATGTGGCGTTATCGGGTTTTGATTTAGAAGTTGCTGAACACGTTGGTTAATTCTACAAAAGGCGCGAATAACATCGCGCCCTTTCTCATTTTGAAAACGAAATAAATTGCCGATAAGGTGAACCTGCTTTCCATGTTATCGCCTCGCTGTAATAGTGCATCAGGGCAAAATAGCCCAATACTCCCAACGTGACGACTTTGCGGATTTCCACACCAAAAACCGCTTGTGTTAGCCAAGCAACTGCCATATCGCCATAGGCTTGTAAAACAAAAGCGATGAAAAATGACAATACGGGCAACACGATAAAAACAGAAAGCGAATATCGTTTTGTCCAACGATAAAGCGCGTTTTTAGGTTCAACTGCATGTTTGTTGTAATCATGCGTTACATAAAAAATATACGCTGTCGCATCATGAACCAAACGCGGGATTAAAATGGCGAAAAAATAATAACTTTCTACATACAAATAAAAACTGCTCACTACCAAAAAAACATTTGCCCATAAAAACGTTTTTCCAAGCCCGCTACGCGCATAACGT
>DALYHZ010000085.1:0-8567 GCA_031970635.1 Methylococcaceae bacterium
CTACTACCATTGCCTCCAAAAGATGAATTCCCCCAAGTAATGACTGAGCCATCTGCACGCAAAGCCGCAAAAGCCCCCTTATTGCTATAGATTTGTATTACATCAATCGTACCGTCTAACTGAGCGGCTACTGCGCTGCTATCACCGCCAAAATTAGAATAACCCCAAGTAACGACCGAGCCATCAGTGTGTAAAGCGGCAAAAGCACTACTATTTGAATAAATTTGTTGTATGCCTACCCCTATGAGATTACTTGTACTTATAGATGTTGTCGTTGATGAATTTCCTCCATAATTGTAGTAACCACCAGTATTGTAATTCCCCCAAGTAACGATCGTGCCATCTGTGCGTAAAGCGGCAAAAGCAGCGTTAGTGTGAAAAATTTTTGGATAGGAAATTTTAAAATGAACCGTAGCAGCATCATTGCCTGCTGCATCTTGAATGGCATTGGCATCATTTCCTGTTGTTGGGTCGGTATAAGTAACCAGCACATCTTGTAATTGTGTACCGTTTGATAATTGTGTAACGGGATTGGTTAGTGTTAGCGTGACAGTTTTAGTCGTTGTATTCACAGAAACAGCTGTGGCAGGATTTGTCACACCACCAACTGTGACACTAAATGCACTTGCAGCGGCAGTTGTTGCATTCAAATTATTGACATCGGTGTAAGTCAAAACGAGTGTGTTGCCATTGGCAGTTGCCGATGCAAAAACGGGCGCAGTGGTATCAGTGAGGTATATGAGGAAATTTTGCATAACGGTTGCGGGAATAGCGGCTATTTGCGCGGCAGTAAACCCCGCAAAACTTGCTGTAGGCAAATGGCTCAATTGTGTTGAACTCAAAGCTGCTGATTGATCAAGCGTTAATTTGCTAATTTGCGTTGAACTAAAGCTAGAAATATCTAAATTTTTCACCGCATTCACACTTAAAGCTGCGATAGCACTCGATGATAATGACGCTGCCTTTTCACCTGTAAACATGACAATTTCTGCTGTGGTTAAAGCGGCGGCTTGGTCAGCTCCCAATTTAGAAATTTGATTAGCTGTTAAAACTGCCGCTTGCTGAGGTGAAAACGCGGCAACTTGTTCAGGTTGCATCGAAGCAAATGCCAAACTATTCACTGAAGGTAGTGCAGTAACACTAATTGCCTTAATGGTTTTGGGTGATAAGGCAACAACATCTTCAGCATCTAATGCCGCAATTTGCGATGTGTTTAAAGCGGCAATAAATGCAGAGCTTAATGCAGCAGCTTGATCACTACCCAATTTAGAAATTTGACTAGTTGTTAAAACGCTTGCTTTAGCAGCTGAAAATCCAACAATTTGCTCGGGCGAAAGAGAAGCAAATGCCAAACTATTTAACGACGAGATAGCGGCTGTACTAATTTGTTTAATTTGATAGGGCGATAAGACAGAAATGTCATCAACACTTAACGCACCAATTTGAGCAGCATTTAATTGGCTAAATACGGTAGGATTTAAAGCGGAAATTTGGTCTTGTGTTAAGACCGCCACCTGATTCGCCCCTGTTTCCGTATTCAAACCGACGATGTTTTTAGGAGTCAAACCCGAAAAATTTTCAGGAACAATCGCGGCAATGGCTTCAAGGCTTAATGCTTTAACTTGCCCAGAAGTTAATCCTTTTATCATTGAAGATGTTAATAATGTAGCGTTATCTGCATTGATTTGCGCTATTTGTGTGGTCGATAAAAGAGGAATTTTAGGTGATAAAGCGGCAAATTGCCCTTCACCTGTTAAATCCGTCAAGGTTAATCCAGCGATATTCGTTTTATTCAAACCACCTGATAGTGCAGCAGGGGGCAATGCGCCCACATCTTCGGCTTCTAAAGCATGAATTTGTGCAGATTTCAAAACGGCAATTTTTTTAAAATCAACAGCTGCCATTTGGTCGGGAATTAAAGCGGGAATTTGAGAGTTGCTTAGTGTTGCAAAGACTTTAGGCGAAATCGCGGCAATAAATGCAGGCGTTAAACCGCTGATTGCCTCATTACTTAATCCACTTAATGTTTTAAAACTTCCTGCTTGTCCTGCGGTAAATGCAGAGGCTTGTTCAGATGTCATGCTTGCAAATTGTCCAGCAGAGAGTGCGCCAATTTGTGTATCATTCAATGCGCCAATTTGTTTGGAGGTTAAAAATCCGAGTTGTTCTGTTGAGAGTTGCTTCATATTCAAACCAGATAAACCACCAGCAACTTTTGTAGTGCCAATGCTAAATGCGGCAAAGTTGTCACTGTTCATGGCAGAAAGTTCCGCTTTAGTAATTGTGCTGACTTGAGCAGGCGTTAATGCACTAATTTGTTCAAACGAGAGGTTTCCGAATTGCTCAGTCGTAAGTGCAGAAATCACCACATTTGGCATCATCTTATTAGAAATCCCTGAAAGGGAATTAGCAGAAACGTATTTGATGGGTAAAACGGGGAGTTGGCTTGCCGTTAAGCCAGAGACTTGATCGGAACTTAAAGATTCCAGTTGTATTTTAGATAAACCGCTAATTTGAGCCGTTGTGAGTTTAGATATGTCTGTTGCTGTGAGTATTGAAATGTCTGTGGTTGCATTAAAGTTGATGGGGATTGCCATAATATTCTCCAAAAGTTAGTTGATGATTTCTGTTTTGTGAATATACTCAGACAAATTAAGGTTGTAATCATTCAAATGAATGACTGAGTGGAACTAATTTTAAGGGGATGAAAAATGAATGATGACAATCAATTGAGTAATTTGATAGGTTTGCTTTATGAGGCGGTAATTGATTCAAATCGTTGGAAAGATACAATCGGATTATGTGGTAAATACATTGGTGGCGTAGATACACAACTAATTAGCTTTGATAAAAAAACAAATACTCCAATTTCTGCTGTCATAGCTGAAACAGAATTCCCTATTAGTGAAAGTGAAAACTATGTTAATTATTACGGGCTAATTGCCCCTCGATTGCATTATTTTCTTTCTGGTTCACTGGGCGAGTGGCGAAGTTGTCACGACATAATTCACAATCAATCTTTTATTGATAAAAGTGAGTTTTATCAGGACTTTCTTTTGCCTTTAGGCGCACGTTATGCGATAGCAGGACGCATTGATGAAAACGAAACGACTTGTTCGATTTTGGGTGTTATTGGCGCAGTAAATCAGAGACCATTTGATGAAGTTGCTCAACTTGCCGCAAAGCGTCTCACCCCACATTTACAACGCGCGATTCGATTGCACAAACACACACAAGCATTACAAATCAAAGCTGAATTAGGCGCGATGGCAATTGATGCGTTTGATTTATCGATGATAATTGTTGACAGTAAAGCGACTATTCTTCATTTAAATGTCAAAGCAGAGCAGTTTTTAAATATAAAATCGAGTGGTTTAAACAGTAGTTCAGGTCAATTGACCAGTCAATATTCTGAAAATAGGCAACAATTGGCAAGGATGGTTGACTTAGCAACAAGACATCCTGCAATGGGCGGCGCGATGGTTTTACAAAATAATAAATCTTTGCAAGTATTCGTCACGCCATTGCCTGCAGCCTCTAAATTTGCACGAGATTGGCAAATTCCTTTAGCACTCGTTTTAATCGTAGAAATGGGTAAAACGGTTTCAAATTTACATTTGTTAGCTGAAATTTATGATTTTTCACCTGCCGAATTGCGCGTTGTCAAAGCCTTATTAAGTGGAAAAACACCTGAAATTCATGCACATGAAATGGGCGTGTCTATAAATACCGTGCGAACACAGTTAAGAGCCTTATTTTGCAAAACACAAACGCGAGGACAAACAGAATTGATCGCGCTTTTAAGTCAATTACCTCCTTTGCATACATGTTCAAATTAACGTGTGAGCTACAATGACGGATTTAACAAGACAAGAAATTGAAGCTTTTTATAATTAAATTTGACTTTCCAGACTGCACCATAAGTGGCGAGTAATAAGGTATACCTGAACAAGTTGCTGAAAATATGAAATCTTATACGGGGGAATTTTTGAAGCGGATGTTGTAACATGTTGCTTTTCCAACAAGTGGTTATCTATCACCCATGTGGTTCGTACAATGAAAACGATGAAAAGTGCTACAGATGACAATCTAACAGACTCTCTTGACCGTGTTTATGCACATATCATGAACTCAGAAAAGCTAGGAAACTGGCGTTATTTGATTACATTGTGGTTGTGCGTTATTGCCTTAGGTATTCGTTTAGTAATTGCACCTGAAAATGCTGGATTACAGTTTGTCACATTCTTTCCAACGGTTGCACTCACGACACTGCTTTATGGAACAAATGCTGGTTTATTGGCGACTATAGTTTGTTCAATAATATCTGCGTATTTTTTATTTGAACCTTATGAGAGTTTTGTTTTTGCTTTTGAACACACAACAGTTTTAGCCCTTCTTGTTTTCAATGTAGATGGTGTGCTTGTCAGTTTGAGTATTGGCATGATGCACCGCTACTTTGTTAAATATCATCACAACCTTCATGAACTCGAATCAACATTACGTCAAAGCCAAGAAAATGAGGCGGAATTAAATTATCAAAAGTATGCTGCAGATCAACACGCCATCGTGGCAATTACAGATGTACACGGGACAATCACTTATGTGAACGAACGATTTTGCGCAATTAGTCAATATAAAAAAGAAGAGTTATTAGGAAAAAACCATTGCATATTGAACTCCGGCACGCACCCCGAGGAGTTTTTTGCTGACATGTATTGCACAATTACTGACGGTTCAGTGTGGCATGGTGATATTTGTAATCGGGCAAAAGATGGCAGTTTGTATTGGGTCGCAACGACGATTGTTCCATTCTTGGATAAAAATAGAAAACCGATCAAATACGTTAGCATTCGAACAGATATTACAGAGCTAAAAAGAAATCAGGAAATCATTAGTCAATTAGCTTTTTATGACCCACTTACAAAACTTGCCAACCGTCGATTACTTCATGACAGATTAGAACACAGTTTGTTAGAAGGGGATCGTTCAAAAGAATACGGCGCGTTAATGTTCTTGGATTTGGATAAATTTAAACCCTTAAATGACGAATATGGACATGAAGCAGGTGATGAACTCTTAATTGAAGTGGGAAAAAGATTAAAGTCTTCGGTTAGAGAAATAGACACTGTTGCGCGTTTTGGTGGTGATGAATTTGTCATTTTGTTAAACAATTTAGGAAAAACGGAAGCTGAGGCAAAAAAAATATCATTAGAAATAGCGGAAAAAATACGTTGTTTATTGGCAGAACCGTATCAAATAAAAGTTGGCAATAAGACGATTGAACATAGATGTACTTCTAGCATTGGCGTAGTAAATTTCCTAGGTACCACAAAAAGTCAAGTTGAGATATTCAAACAAGCAGATGATGCCATGTATAAGTCTAAACATAATGGTCGCAATATGATTTGTCACCTTTAATTTCAGCTAAATACGAAATTAAACCATGACAAAAGATACGAATGTCGTGATGAAAAGCCAAGAAGATTTGATTGAAGTGGTGCGGATGTTAAAACAGATTTTGTGCATCATAAACTTCCTTTGAAAATAGTGGTCTGAAAATAGTCAACAAACCAAATCTTTTATTTCGATAAAACCATCTAAAAATAACGTTTTTCAAGTTTATAAACTTTTCCTATTATCGCTCCCAACCAACGAGAATTCGTTTCTTTTAGAAAATCTTAGATTTGGAGCAACCCCATGCAAACAAAACAAGAAAATCACAATGATTCCTCAGGCTTGTCTGAATTTTTCGATTTGTTAAGCGACGAATTTATTAGACAAACAGGCTTTGGCGCGTTTGCTTACGTCACGCCGTTAGAAATACATGACGTGTACGAAGAATTTCAACGAAATCCAACGCCTATTCAAAGTTTTACCCATGATTATGTGCGGAGTCGCGTTTAGTCAATGTTGCGAATGCTGCTGCCACATTTTCCGTTTGCGTTAATTGTAAAACCTCCTGCACCCGACCATTTGCTTTAATTTGCCCACGATGCAACACAATCAAATGGTCGTTTGCATAAACCTCATCCATCAAATGACTTGCCCAAAGCACGGCAATTTTTTCATCGGCGACGAGTTGATGCACATATTCGACAATGCCTTGGCGACTTGGAATATCTAAGCCCACTGTCGGTTCATCGAGCAATAACAACGACGGTTTATGCAATAACGCACGGGCAATTTCTACACGCCGTTTGTGACCACCGTTAAGTTGGCGTACTTTTTCATTGCGTCGTTCATACATTTGCAAACGTTCCAATTCTTCTTGAATGCGTTGATTAGCTACTTTGCCACTCATGCCATGCAACGCCGTGTGATAACGCAAATTTTGCATCACGCTCAAATCCATATCGAGCGTGGTTTGTTGAAATACCACGCCCAAACGAGCTAAGGCTTTTTGGGATTGTTTTTGAATATCAAATCCGCATAACTCAATGCGTCCGCTGTGTGTGTCGTACAAATGGGTGATAAGCGAAAATAAAGTGCTTTTTCCCGCGCCATTTTCACCTAAAAGCAAAGTGCATTCGCCCGCAGAAATTTGAAAACTGACGTTATCGAGGGCTTTTTTTTGCCCGTAAGAAAACGTTAAATCTTGAACGGTTAAAGCTGTTTCGCTCATGGTTTCACCGCCACGCCCCACGGAGACGTTCCCACTCCGACAGATTTGGTCACAGTTTGTGATTCTAAATCAATAATTGAAACGTCATTACTCACGCCATTTGCGGTATAGAGACGTTTTTCATCAGGTGAAAACGCTACATGCCAAACTCGCGAACCTACCAGCAAATATTTTTCCACCTCTAACGTTTGCGCGTTAACCACAGCGATTCGATTTGCAGGACCTAAGGCAACATAAGCACGAGTACGATTTTTATCAATCGCAATGCCGACGGGCTGAATTTTATCAGCGGTCACGCCTTGAATATTGAAAGTAATCGTTTTAACAGGTTGTTTTGTTTTTGAATCCAAAACCATGAGTGAGCCTGCCATTTCAGAGGTGACCCACAATTGCGAACTGTCTGCCGTAAAGGTCACAAAACGTGGTCGCGCATCAACGAGCGTATTATCCACAATGGTCTGCGTTTTGGTATCAATCCAATGCACCATATTTGTCGTTTCCGACGCGCTGATAATCCATTGATTATCCGGACTGACGCAAATGCCTTCTGGTTCAACGCCAACTTTGATTTGTTTAATTACTTTCTTTTTCGCCAAATCAATGACCGTGACCAAACTATCATCTTCATTAGAAACGTACATTTTGTCGCCCGTTGGGCTAATTGCAAACGTTTCAGGGTCTTCGCCTGAAGGTAAATGCCCCGTTTGTTTTAAGGTTTGTGAGTCGAAAATTTTAATGGTGTTGTCATCGCTGGTGGCAATGTAAAGCGATTTATTATCAGGACTGAGTGCGATACCGCGTGGACGTTTGCCGACTGGAACACTTTTAAGCAATGTGCCATCAACAGGATTCATGACAGCTAGCGAATTGTCTTTTTCAAGCGTGACAAACACAGTTTCCGCATGTGCTGTGCTAATTACAGAAAATAATGCAAGCGTTAAAATTTTTTTATTCATGGCAATTACAAAATGAAATCGGTTTGGGCAAGGCTCGTCACGCCATTTAACTGGATAGAAAATTCAGGCGTACTGTCGGCATTAGTGCTGGCATAAAAAATATGATTGACGCTATCAAAACGCAGTTGTGCGCTGGCATCGTTGCTAAACGGTTTGTCATTGCCAATGAACGTGAAGCTCTGATGACCTGCTAATTTCGTGTTTGCATCAATGGCAGACAAATCAATTTTATCGCCTTCGCTTGTTTTAAAATCCGTTATGACATCGCGTGTTTTTGCCGTAATGCCGGAATCATTTGTGCTGGTAAATTTGAAAACATCCGCACCCAAACCACCGGTTAGCATATCTGCACCCAAGCCGCCGATTAACGTGTCATTACCGTCCAAACCTGAAAGAACATCATTTTTTGTTGTGCCTGTCAGTAAATCATTGCCAATTGTGGGTTTTGTGCTAAGTGCGGGAATAACTGGCACGGTTGCCGCACTTGTGACGCTTTCAGCAAATTTTTGTAAATCGGTATAACTGGCTTTAACGCTAATGGCTTTATCTACATCATTGGCAGTTAACATGTAAGTCGTTTGCGTTGCACCAGTAATTGCCTGACCATCTTTTAACCATTGATAACTGATAGTTCCTAAACCGTTAGCATCGGCAAGCGTATTGCTGACCGTGAGCGTTTGATTTTGTTGAGGCGTACCGTTGATGATAACTGAGCCAGTCGGTGGGCTGTTTGGAATAACGGTGGTGTTAAGCAAAACAGAGGCGTTACTGCCTGCCCAATTTGCGGCGACCACATCGATTTTGCCATCGCCGTTAAAATCGCCTTTATTTATTGCATAAGGATTTGAGCCAACGGCATAAATAGTTTGCGAGTCAACGTTACCTAAACCATCACCGAGTAATATCGAGACGTTGTTTGTATTCCAATCAGCAGTCATGATGTCCGCACGACCATCACCATTAAAATCTGCAACACTGACGGCAGCAGG
>DALYHZ010000085.1:8589-9755 GCA_031970635.1 Methylococcaceae bacterium
AAGTTGGTTGCGATGCAAAATGACCTTTTCCATCACCAGATAACATTGAAACATTGTAACTTCCCACGTTTGCCGTAACGATGTCTGTTTCATGGTCACCATTGAAATCGCCGATGCTAATCGAGGCGGGTTTTGTGCCAACAGCAAAAGTTGTTTGTGCGGCAAAACGACCTTTTCCATCGCCTAACAAAATTGAAATGTTATTACTTCCCGTATTCGCGGTTGCAATATCTAGTTTGCCATCATCGTTAAAATCGTCAACAACAATTGAATGCGGCTGTGTTCCGACAGAGAAAACGGTTTGTATACCAAAACCGCCTTTACCATCGCCTAATAATACAGAGACATTATTTCCTTTCCAATTAGCGATAGCTAAATCGACATTACCATCGCCGTTAAAATCACCAATGCTGGTTGCGATAGGTAAATTCCCTGCGGTAAAGGCAGTTTGTGCGCCAAAACTGCCTTTTCCATTGCCTAATAAAACCGATATGTTATTGCCACCAGTATTTGCGACGACTAAATCGGCTTTACCATCGTGATTAAAATCACCCACACTGATTGCGTGCGGTGACACGCCGACAGGAAAAGCGACTTGTGTGGCAAAACTGCCTTTTCCATCACCCAAAAGGACTGAAACATTATTGTTACCTATATTTGCGGAAACTAAATCGGCATTGCCATCGCCATTAAAATCGTCAACGTTGATTGAATAGGGTTGAATCCCTAAAGGAAAAGCCGTTTGCGTTTGAAAAGTGGTCGGAGTGATCGTTTGAGTTGTGGAAGTTGCCATATTCTTTATGTTTTCCTGATAAGGGTTATGTTGAGACGATTTGAATCGTTCAAGTTTAACTTAAATCTTAAATTTCAGCGCGGGGTCGTTTTATGTTTTTCATTTACCAATGGCAACCAGATTCGTTTTGGTCATAACCTAACGTATCTAATTCTGTTTTAGGGTGTAAAAATCCTTCAATCGGAGCAACACTCACTAAGGCGCGTGATGCGGCTAGTAAAAGTGGTTGTCGTAATTGCCCATCCCACGCACGGAAAGATAACGGATTGCCTTTATAACCTTGCAATGTAAATTGTGGGCTGAGCAAATAAGTCTGAATGGTTTTAAGGTCGTTGGATTTTGTGCGTGTTGCCGCCTCGCCAAGAGTGCGAAC